>CALMOP010000136.1 GCA_937871775.1 uncultured Gemmatimonadota bacterium
TCCACCCGGAAACTCAGCCTGTTCGTCAAGCTGACCAACAACAGCGGCGGGAGTCTGCAGCTGCCGATCCGGCTCTACCTGCCGACCACCGGGGTCACGGTCCTGATACCGGCGGGGACGCCGGCGAACACAGTAGTGGCGCTGAATCCCGACAGCAGCGAGGCGGGCGGGGGGCGGGTGTGGTTCACCGGGGGGACGGGCACGCTGGCCAACAAGGCCTCGACGGTGCTCGATACGCTGCTGTTCACGCTGCAGTCGCCAGCGAGTCAGGTGCGGTTCTCGTTCGTGGCCACGGCGAATACGTCGGGTGGGGGCGGCAATCCACCGTCGCTGCCGAACACGATCGCCACGGTTCCGGACGATTCCACTCACACAATCGTGGAACCCGGAGACCCTAGATTCATAGACTACCGGACGATCGCCTATGTCCAGTTCCAACGCTCCGCTACCCCTTCCCAGATCGCAGCGCTTCTCGCGAAGTATTCGGCTCAGGTTGTTGGGGGTGACGTATTCTCAAACACCTACGTCATCATGTATGCCGACCCAGGTCCGACCTGGGCTGCGGTCATGAGTCGGATGGCCCAGCTAAAGGCCGAGCCCGGGGTACTAGGCGCAACGCCGGCTCCACGGCAGCTGGGCGTCCGGCGCATCGAGACTCGCTATCCGAATGATGGGCCAACCATGAGGCGAAATGATTGGATCGCAGGCATCAGTGATACCCTCTGGGCCCTCAAGGCCATCCGAGCTCCACAGGCTTGGGGGTGTGAGACTGGAACTGATGGAGGCCCGAGACCCAAGGTAGGCGTCATTGAATGGGCGTTTGACTCAACCAATCAGGATATCCGCCCGTCGATAGATGTACCGGTATTCTTCCCAAATGGATACTCCGGTACGGCTGTTGTGGATTCCGCCGTGTCGTTTTTCAGGTACCACGGGACGGCGGTAGCCGGGGCGATTTCCGCAGCGGGTGACAACGCGTATGGGGTTGCTGGATCTACATGGAGGACAGCATTGAGGCTGTACGCGTTGGACGCCACACCAACCGTCCTTCTTGCGCCGATGTTGCCTCTGTCACAAATCCTTCGCCAAGCTGCCGCAGACCAGATCCGAGTGCTTTCAATCTCTTCAAACTTCGCCATTAACGGGAGTACTCCCCCGGGTACTGCCAGCCTTCGGTTCAGCCACTGGGGCGGCCCGGCGGCGTGACAGCCCTGTCACCTCCGTCGCGCCGAGGCATCTGGGGTGTGACTTCGCTGAATGTGCGCCGATGAGCACCGCGGGAGGACACTGAGGGCGCGGGACGCCAAGAGTTCCGCCTGAACCTGGGCCGACCTGATCATGCGGCGCATCCAGGAGAACATCCTGCAGGTGCTCAAGGCGCGCGCGGAAGAGCCAGGCCATTGGGGAACGCCCCGGTTACGACCGCCAGCTTCCCCCGGTTTCGGGGGTTCCTGTCCCGGACCCGGGAAGCGGGTTAGTTTCCCCGTCCCACATCTCGAGCCCGTCGCAGGGGAAACATCATGAATCGCCCCGTGTTGGCAACCATCGCCGCGCTGACCCTCCTCACTGCCAGTGCTACGGCCCAGGCCAACAAGGCCAAGGAGCCGGAATTCGAGGATCGCCCGCTCTCGTCCTGGGTACTGGACCTCAAGGGCCTGGCGCCCCAGACCCGAAACGCCGCGGCCTACGCCATCAGCGGCATGGGACCGGAGGCCAAGTCAGCGGTCCCCGCGCTCATCGACGCCCTGAAGGATCCGATCGCCGCGGTCCGCTTCCCCGTGTGCATCGCGCTCAGGGAAATCGGTCCCGACGCGGAAGCGGCAGTGCCGGCCCTGACCGAAGCGCTCGACGATCAGAATGACGACGTCGCCGCCATGGCGCGCAAGGCCCTCCTCGTGATCACCGGCAAGGACCCGCTGGCGCCCCAGCAGTAGGCCCTCCGAACGGCCCGCATGTCGCCCGTACCCGGCGTGAGCTCGATCGCCCGTCCTCGACCCGCTCGCTGGCGAGGCTGGAAGCGCGTGGCCGCGCTGCTGGTCCTGCTGCTGGCCGGTTCGCTCCAGGCGCAGGGTGGAGCCCATCCCGACCCCCGACTTCAGCATCGGCTCGACAGCCTGGTACAGGGGTTTCACGGCAGCGTCGGCATCTGGGTGCAGCATCTCAAGAGCGGCCGCAGCGCGGGCGTCAACCCCGACTCGGTGTTTCCGACCGCCAGCATGATCAAGGTCCCGATCATGATCGCGACCTTCGACGCCCTGGAGCGGGGCGTCCTCGACTTTCATCAGAAGCTGACCTACACCGACTCCCTGCTCTACGAGGGCGACGATATCCTGGGATGGTTCCGGGACTCCAGCCAGATTCCGCTCAGTCAGCTGACCCTGCTGAGCATCACCACCAGCGACAACACCGCCTCGCTGTGGCTCCAGGCGCTGGCCGGCGGCGGGACCGTGATCAATCTGTGGCTCGCCGATCATGGCTTCGACTCCACCCGGGTCAACAGCCGGACTCCAGGACGGGAGGAGAACCGAACCCTCTACGGCTGGGGCCAGACCACGCCCCGCGAAATGGCGCGCTTGCTGCAACTGATCCGGGCCGGTCGAGCGGTCAGCCGCTCCGCCAGCGAGGAGATGTACCGGCACCTGACCCGGAGCTACTGGACCGGCGAAGCGCTGTCCCGAATCCCCCCGTGGGTGCAGGTCGCCTCCAAGGTGGGAATGGTGGACCGCTCCCGCTCCGAAGTGGCCCTGGTCAACGCCCCGTCCGGGGACTACGTGTTCTCGGTCATCACCAGGAATCAGGACGACACCAGCTGGGACCCGACCAACGAGGGTTATGTCCTGATCCGCAACCTCTCCGCCCTGCTGTGGCAGTACTTCGAGCCCAGGCACCGTTGGACGCCCGCTCCCGGAGCCGAGCGATTCAAGCCGTGAAGAGGCGAGGAGGCGAGAAGGCGAGGAGGCCAGACAGGCGAGATGGCCAGAAAGTCAGCTCGCCTTCCTCGCCTCCTCGCCTTCCTCGCCTCCTCGCCTTCTCGCCTCCTCGCCTTCTCGCCTCCTCGCCTCCTCGCCTCCTAGCCTCCTAGCCTTCCCGCCGCTTGAGCCCCACCTTCCGCTCATGACCCGCCCCCGTTTCCGCCCGCTCGCCCTGGCCGGGGCCTTCGTCATCGCTGGTTGTCAGCGCGGCGCTCAACCTCCCGGCTTCCCCGGAACCATTGAAGTGAACGAAAGCGATGCCGCGCCCCTGATCGGTGGGCGGGTGCTGGAGGTCCGGGTCGATGAGGGAGACTCGGTGGCCGCGGGCGACACCCTGGCCCTCCTCACCCAGAGCAACCTGTCCGCGACGGTGGCCGAACGCCGGGCCCGACTGGCCGCGGCGCGTGCCCGGCTGGCCGATCTGGAGCGCGGCTCTCGCGGCGCTGAGCTCGACCGCGCCAGCGCCGAGCTCGCGGCGGCGGAAGCCGAGGCGATCCGGACGGCCGGCGACCTGAGTCGGGGGCAGAAACTGGTGCAGGATGAGGTGATCGCGGCCCAGGAATTCGACCGCATCAAGACGGCCGCCGAGGCTGCCGCTCGGCGGCGGGACGCCGCCCGGGCGACACTGGAGCTGGCGCGGGAAGGCTCCCGCACCGACCAGATCCACGCCGCGGCGGCCGAAGTGCGGAGCGCCGAAGCGCTGCTGCGCGGGGCCAATGCGGATCTGCAGGAGCTGGCGGTGCTGGCCGCGGTGCCCGGCGTCATCCTGGGTCGCCACGCCGAGCCGGGGGAGGTCGTCGCGGCGGGCACTCCGCTGGTGACAGTCGGGGAAGTCGCGCGGCCCTGGGTGCGGGTCTACCTCTCCGCCGCCCTGCTCGCCACCCTGCCGGCCGGCACCCGGGCCACGGTGAGCCTCGCGGGGGGCGATTCGGTGCTCGCCATCGGCCGGTTGGCGTCGGTCAACCCCAGGGCCGAGTTCACGCCCCGAGCCGCCCTGACCGAGCAGGAGCGCGCGGATCTGCTGTTCGCGTCCCGCGTCGAACTGGACCACCCACCCGCGGTTCTCCGCCCCGGCTTGCCGGTGACGGTCCGGTTCACGGCGGAGTTGACCCCATGATCCCGGGGACGACCGGCGGTAGCAGCGGCTCCGCGGCCATCGTGACCGAGGGCCTCCACAAACGCTTCGGCGATCTGGTCGCGGTGGAGAAGCTGGACCTGAGGGTCCGGCGCGGAGAGGTGTTCGGTCTGCTGGGCGCGAACGGCTCCGGCAAGACCACGACCATCCGGATGCTCACCGGCCTGCTGCCCCCCACCAGCGGCGGGGCCATGGTGGCGGGCATCGACGTGGTGCGGGACCCGGAGGCGGTGCGGCGGCGGCTGGGCTACATGTCGCAGCGCTACGGGCTCTACGACGACCTGACAGTCTACGAAAACCTGCGCTTCTACGCCGCGCTGTACGGCCTGATCGGGGCCCCGGGCCGCACCAGAATCGAGGAACTGATCGCGGATCTGGGCTTCACATCCCAGCGCAATCAGCTGGCCGGGACGCTCTCGGGAGGCTGGAAGCAGCGGCTCTCGCTGGCCTGCGCCACCGCCCATCGTCCCGATGTGCTGTTCCTCGACGAGCCGACGGCCGGCGTGGACCCCGCGGCCCGGCGGCATTTCTGGGAGGTGATCCGGGCGCTCGCCGGCGGGGGCACCACCATTCTGGTCACGACCCATTACATGGACGAGGCCGAACGCTGCCAACGGCTGGCCATGCTGTGGAAAGGGAGACTGGTGGCCCTGGGCGCCCCCCACGAGATCACCGCCCAGCTGGGGCAACCATCCCTGGAGGACGCCTTCATCGCCCTGCAGGAGAGCGAGGGGGCGGCCGCATGAACATCCGTCGCTGGCCGGTGTGGCCCATGCTGCTGAAGGAGTTCATTCAGATGCGGCGGGACCGGCTGACCCTGGGCATGATGGTGGGCATCCCCGCCATCCAGCTGGCACTGTTCGGCTTCGCCATCCGGACCGAGGTGCAGCACCTGCCGACCCTGGTCCTGGACGATGCCCGGACCAGCGAAAGCCGGCGGCTGGTGGCCACCCTGGTCAATTCGCAGTACTTCGACATCGTGGCCGAAGTCCGGAGCCGAGCCGAGATCACCGACTGGATCGAGCGCGGGGAGGCGGCGGCAGCGGTCATCATTCCGCACCAGTTCAGCCGCGACCTGAAGCGGCGGCGCGGGGCCGCGGCCCAGATCATCGTGGATGCCGCGGATCCGCTCTCCTCGCAGGCGGCGCTGGCGGGCGCCAACCTGGCCGGACTGACGTTCCAGCCCGGCTCCGCGGCGGGCGGGCGGGCGGTGGACCTCCGGGTGCGCCCCTGGTACAACCCGATGCTCTCCAGCAGCACCTACATCGTGCCCGGGATCATCGGCGTGCTGCTCTCCCTGACGATGATCGTCATCAACGCCATGGCGGTGGTGCGGGAGCGGGAACGGGGCACCCTGGAGCAGCTGATCGTGACCCCGATCGACCGCACCAGCCTCATGCTCGGCAAGATCGTGCCGTTTCTGCTGGTCGGCTACGTGCAGATGACGGTGATCCTGCTGCTGGGTCGGCTGCTGTTCCACATCCCCATTCGCGGCGACCTGGCGCTACTCTATGTCATGGCCTTCCCGTTCATCGTCGCCTGCCTGGGCATCGGGCTGCTGTTCTCCACCCTGGTGCGCACCCAGGCCCAGGCCATGCAGGCCGGCTTTCTGTTCATCCTGCCGAACATCCTGCTCTCGGGCTTCATGTTCCCGCGGGCCGCGATGCCGGTGGCGGCCCAGTGGCTCGGCCTCGCGTTGCCGCTGACCTATTTCCTCGAAATCCTGCGTGGCATCCTGCTCAAGGGTGTGGGGACCCGGGCGCTGTGGCCGGAACTGGTGGCGCTCTCGGTGTTCGCGGTCCTGATCGTGACGCTGAGCGTGCGGCGGTTCCACAAGACCCTGGAGTAGATCCGCGGATTGCCGAAGGCGAATCCGCGGATTTCGCAGACTACCCAGATTCAGTACGGTGGTCGGACAAGGGTGTCGCAACAGTGAGTCGGTCCGCTCAGCGGCTGGCGGCGGCATCCACGGACCTAACCTGGGTAATCGGTGCAATCTGTGAATCGGCATAGTCGGTGGCTTCACCAGGCGTTCTGCGAGACCTCCATGAAACCCGATCCCACACTCTGGAAGGCGTTCAACATCCAACTGCGGCTGCTCGGCATAGGCGCCACGTTCGCCGGCCTGGTCGCGTTGGTGACCTACGGACTGGGCTGGCCGCCGATCCCGGGCCAGCCGACCACCCGCAGTACCGGCGCGCTGATCGGCGGCGGACTGGTCATGCTCCTCGGCCTGGGATTCCTGCTGCTCAAGCCGTATCGCCCGGACCTCGGCGATACCGGGCTGCCCCTCAATCCCTACCGCGGGTCATCACCGCGTCGCTGGTGGACCGGAGACCCGATCGGCTGAGCCGAGTAGGGGCGACCGCGATGGGTCGCCCCTACTCGGCAGATTGTGGAGCGTTTTCCCTTGATGCTCCCGCCGCCAGCTCAAGTATCCATCCCCGTTGGCCTTACCTCCTTGGAGGTAAGTGTTCGGCCGGGCTCGGCGTTATTTCGCCCTTGCGGTGGCGGCCGGTCCGATTCTATCATCGGCCCCCGGTTGACCGACCGTCGGACCGGGACCGAATCTCCAGGATTGCCTCCATGACCACCGCCGTCCCTCACCACCCCGCCCCCGCCCGAGTTCGCCCCGAGCCTCCGCTCGCGCCGATCCGACCACGGGTCGAGGTCGTCCACGGCGACGTTCGGGTCGATGACTATTTCTGGCTGAGGGACAAGGGCCACCCTGATGTCCTCGGGTATCTCGAGGCGGAGAATGCCTACGCCAGCGAGGTCACCGCGCACACCGCGGCGCTGCAGGAGCGGCTGTACCAGGAGATGCTGGGCCGGATCCAGGAGACCGACCTCTCGGTCCCGTCCTGGCACCGTGGGTTCTGGTACTATCAACGCACCAAAACCGACCTGGCCTACCCGATCCTGTGCCGGCGGCGCGGCAGCATGGACGCGGCGGAAGAGGTGTATCTGGACCAGAACGCCCGGGCTGTGGGGCATCGATTCCACCAGCTGGGTGGCGTCGAGGTGAGTCCGGACGGGAATCTGCTGCTGTTCCTCGAAGACACCACCGCCTCTCTGGAGTTCACCCTCCAGGTGAAGGACCTGCTGAGCGGCGCCATTCTGGAGAGCCTGCCGGGAGTCTGGTACGGGACCGCGTGGGCAGAGGACTGCCGCAGCTTCTTCTACACCACCGCGGACCCCGCCAAGCGGGGGCACGCTGTGTGGCGGCACCTGCTGGGCACACCGCGCGACCCCGATGTGCTGGTGTTCCGGGAAGACGATGTGCTGCACAGCGTCTCGCTGACCCGGAGCCGCAGCGGACGCTACGTCCTGATCGCCTCCGACGGCTTCACGTCTTCCGAGTGGCGGGTCATTCCAACCAACGCCCCGGAGGACACTCCCCGGATCATTGCCTCACGTCGGGTGGGGGTGGAGTACGGGGTGGAGCACAGCGGCGACGCCTTCCTGATCCACACCAACGCCGAGGCCCGGAACTTCCGGATTGCCCGGATCGCCGAGGCGGACCCGGAATGGCGGTGGCAGGAGTGGCTGCCCCACTGCGAGGACGTGTTCGTGGAGGGGGTGGAGGCGTTCCGGCATCACGTGGTCGTCACCGAGCGGGTGGCCGGGCTGCGGCGCTTCCGGGTCAGTGACCATGCCGGCGGCGCGGTGCATCTCATCGAGTTTCCGGAGACTGCCTACAGCGTGTCGGCCGGGGTCAATCCGGACTTCGAGAGCCGGTGCTTCCGGTTCACCTATTCCAGTCCGGTGACACCGCCGTCGGTCTACGACTACGACCTGGGGACCGGGGACCGGACCCTGCGCAAGCGGCAGGAGATTCCCAGCGGATTCGACCCGGCCGGGTACCAGGTGCACCGGCTCATGGCTCCCGCCCGGGACGGCGCCGCGGTGCCGGTCTCGCTGCTGCTCCGGCGCGACGCCCGCCTGGACGGGGCCAGCCCGCTGCTGCTGTACGGCTACGGTGCCTACGGCAACACCACGGAGGCCGTCTTCAACGGCCCGGTGTTGAGTCTGGTGGACCGCGGCTTCGGGGTCGCGATCGCGCACGTGCGGGGCGGCCAGGAGCTGGGGCGGCCCTGGTATGACGCCGGCAAGATGCTGAGCAAGCTCAACTCCTTCCACGACTTCATCGATGTGGCCGAAGAGCTGATCCGGCGCGGCTATACCTCTGCCGACCGGCTCATCGCCAACGGCGGGAGCGCCGGCGGTCTGCTGGTCGGGGCGGTGGCCAACATGCGATCGGACCTGTTCTGCGCCATCGTGGCGGAGGTGCCGTTCGTCGACGTCATCAACACCATGCTCGACCCCACGCTGCCGCTGACCGCGCAGGAGTGGGAGCAGTGGGGCAACCCCAGGGTGGAGCGGGACTACCGCTACCTGCTGCAGTACTCGCCCTACGACAATGTGACTTCGCGGGACTATCCCTGGATGCTGGTGACGACCTCGCTCAACGACTCGCAGGTCATGTACTGGGAGCCGGCCAAATGGGTGGCGCGGCTCCGGGCCCTCAAGACCGATCCCCATCCGCTGCTCCTCAGGACCAACATGGCAGGGGGGCACGGTGGTCCATCAGGCCGCTACGATCGGCTGCGGGAGGTCGCGTTCCGGTACGCGTTCATGCTGGACGCCGTGGGACTGGTGGAACCGGATGGCGCCGGGTGAAGAGCGGCGCGGCGGGATTGCCGCGCGGCCTTCCCTCGCTCCGCTCGGGACAAGCCGGCCGCTCGCAATGACAGGTTTGCCCCTGGCTATGCGTTGGACCCCCGTAGGAACTTGACAGTGAGTTGAATCTGACGGGCAGGATGGGTCTCAACTTCGCACCGGGATGACTCAGAAAGAGCAGGTTGGATAACACCTTCCGCTGGTACGCTTGCTGCTGGTATGGCTCCCGCTCGTGTGTGCTGCAACACCACCGGGAGGCCCAAGTTGACCCGCAGTGGATTCACCCTCATCGAAGCGCTCATCGCCGTGGTGGTTAGCGGGATACTCGCCGCGCTGGCGTTGCCCAGCCTGTCCCGGGCGGTCAGCCGGCAGGGGGCGTGGAATGCGAGGGCGGCAGCGATTTCCATGTACGCGAGAGCCCGGACCAGCGCGCTCGAGACCGGCCGCCCCACGACCCTCGCCTGGACCGGCAATGTGGGCTTGATCACAGCGACGCCCAGACTCTCGACTGGGGCGGGAACGCTCGACACCATCGGGCCAGTCCAGAATTTCAACATGATCTACGGGGTCGCCGTTTCCGGCACCCCGGGCACCTCACTGACCATCGATCCGCGCGGGCTCGGGACGTCCGGCTCCACGACCCTGTTCTTTGCCCGGAACAGCGTCACCGACAGCGTGATGGTCACCGGTTACGGGCGGGTCGTCAAATGACACACACCCGGCATGGCTTCACCATCGTCGAGGTTCTGCTCGCGATCATGATCCTGACCACAGGACTGTTGGCCGTGGCTGCCGGGTCCGGATCGGTGTTTCGCATGCTCGCCAGCGGGCGACAGATGACTGTCGCGGCCGCCGTCGCCCAGGCCCGGATCGAGACGCTGCGCCGGGACGCCAACCGCACCACCCCCCGCTGCACCGCCCTGGTCGCGGGATCCGCGACGCAAAGCGCCGGGGTGTCGGAGCAGTGGCTGCTCGCCACCAGCGGCAGCACCAGAACGGTCACCGAAATCGTCAGCATGACGACCCCCCGGGGATCCAGTCGGGATACGGTCTTCGCCCGGATCGAGTGCACCTGATGCGACGTCGCGGATTCACACTGGTCGAGCTGATGGTGGCCGTGGTGATGTTCAGCACTGTCGCGGCCGCCCTCTACCGGGTCCTCACCGCCCAGCAGCGGCTGGCGGTGTCGCAGACCGAGCAGGCCGCCCTGCAGGCCAGCGTCCGTACCGGCAGCATGATCGCGTCCAACGAGCTGTGGGAGCTGGCGTCCAATGCGGCGGGCGTGTCCGACATCAGCGCCTTCGACGGCGGAGGGCTCACCTACCGGGCCATGCGGAGTCTTGGCTTCGCCTGTCAGGTGAGCCAGACCGAGGTCAGGATTCGGACCAGCCCGCTGTACCAGTACCGCAGCATCGTCGGGGGGCAGGACAGTCTGCTGCTGTGGGTCGAGGGCGACCCCGACATCAGCTCGGATGACCGGTGGCTCCCCCTGCGCATCTCGGCCGTTGCCTCGGGAAGCACCTGCGGGGCCGCCCCGGCGATCGCGCTGACCATCCAGCCGATCAACCTGGCCGTCACCCCGCTCAGCAGCATCGTCCTCGACGCCCCGATCCGGACCTTCGAGGTCATGGAACTCCGCGCCATCGCGGTGGGCTCCCAGACCTGGCTTGGGGCGCGCTCAGTGAGCGGCGGCCAGGCCACCCTGCTCCCGGTCGCCGGGCCGGTGACCAGCAACGGCCTGGGCTTCGATTATCTGGATTCGCTCGGCAACGCCACCGTCGCGGTCGGCCGCATCAGGAGCATCCGGATCACGCTGCGGGGCGAGTCGGACCGGGCGGTGAGGAACGTTCAGAACTCCCAGATCCAGCTCCTTCACGACAGTCTGGTCACCACCGTGACCCTGAGGAATACCCCCCAATGACGAACCATCCGGCGACCAGCCAGCCCCGAGTTCCGGGTTCCGGTGAACGTGGCATCGCGCTCGCGATGGCACTGTTCGCGATGGTGATCGCGACGATCCTGATCACGGCGGTGTTCTCCGTCGCGCGCGGCGAACAGCGCATGGGCAACAATCAGATCGGGGCCACCCAGGCCCGCGAGGCGGCGGAGATCGGCCTGTCGGCGATCATGATTGCCTGGAGCCCCTCCACTTATAACACGATGGCCATCGGCGCCACGGTCACGATCGTCCAGACCACGGTCGGCGGCGTGGCCGGGTACTCGGGGTCGGTGCGCCGGCTCAGCCCAACCACCTTTCTCGTCGTGGCCCAGGGCACGTCCAACGTCGCAGGACAGGTCGTCACCCGCCGGCAACTGGCCCGCATCGTCCGGTTGAATCAACCCGACATCGCGATGAATGCAGCCGTGACGACCCGCGTCGGCCTCACCGTCAGCGGCTCCTCCCAAGTCAGCGGTCGCGACACCGTCCCCCTGGCCTGGGGGGGTGGGACCTGCCCACCGCCAGGACCCGACAAGGCCGGGATTCGGGACTCGGCCGGCGCGGTGACCACCTCCGGCGCCTGCAGCGGCGCTTCCTGCATTCACGGCAGCCCGCCGATCCTGACAGACCCTTCGATCATGACCAGCAGCTTCACCCAGTTCGGTGATCTGAGCTTCAGCGAACTCGCGGCCATGGCGGACAAAAGCATCAGCGGTACCATCACCGGGATTGCGCCCACCACGAACCCGGGCCCGCCAGCAAGCTGCCGGACGGGAGACCTCACGAACTGGGGTGATCCGCTCAATCCTTCAGGCACCTGCGGATCGTACTTTCCCATCGTCTACGCGCCGGGCGACGTCCGGCTGAGCGGCGGCTGGGGCCAGGGGATTCTGCTCGTGGCCGGCGACCTGGACGTCGCGGGCGGGGTGGAGTTCTACGGGCCGGTTATTGTGCAGGGCCACATCCGCAGCACTGGTACGGGCGGCCACATACTCGGCGGCCTGATGGCCCGGAACGCAGACTTCGAGGTCAACCTGCTCTCCGGTAACTCGGTGGTGAGCTTCTCGAGCTGCGCTATTACCCGCGCGCTGCAGGGCACCAGCCGCACCAAGGCCCTCGATGAGCGGAGCTGGGCTCAGGCCTATTAGTCGTAGGGGCGACCCGGTGGGTCGCCCCTACGCCTTGGTTCCCGGGTGGATGTCCCACCGGCTGGTATACATTTCACTCCATCCATCCCAATCGACGCCATCACCCTCCCGGAGTTCCGATGACTGCAGCTCGGATCGCTGCACTGGCCTCGCTGGTCCTCGCCCCAGTTTCTCTCTGCGCCCAGGCCACGGCGCCCGCCACCGCCCCGGTCGCGACCATCACACCCCGGGTGGACACCCTGCACGGTGACGTTCGGGTGGACAACTACTACTGGCTCCGCGAGAAGACCAATCCGGCAGTGCAGGCCTACCTCGAGGCCGAGAACGCCTACACCGAGGCGCAGACCGCGGCCACCAGACCGCTCCGGGATCGGCTCTACCAGGAGATGCTGGGGCGGATCAAGGAGACGGACCTCTCAGTACCGGTGCTGGACGGAGGCTGGCTGTACTACACCCGCACCGAGAAGGGGAAGTCGTATCCGATCTACTGTCGCAAGCTGCGGACGACCACAGCCCCGGAGCAGGTCTACTTCGACCAGAACCACGCGGCCGCGGGAAAGCGGTTCCACGCCCTGGGCGGCATGGAGGTGAGCCCCGATGGCCGGACCCTGATCTACCTCGAAGACACCACCGCGTTCCGGAACTACACCCTGTACGTCAAGGACCTGGGCAGCGGACAGATCGTGGATCAGATCGCCGGCGTGTGGAACGGCACCGCGTGGGCCAACGACAACCAAACCTTCTTCTACATGACCGCCGACTCCGCCAAGCGGGGTAACGCCGTCTGGCGACACGTCATCGGCAGCCAGGACCAGGACGCCAAGGTGTTCCAGGAGGATGACGTCCTCAATGACGTCGGGGTGTTCCGTTCCAGGAGCGGGAAGTACGTCTTCCTCTCGGCGGACGGCTACACCTCGTCCGAGTGGCGCCTGATCCCCACGGCCGCGCCGACGGCGGAGCCGGTGATCATCGCCGCTAGACGCCCGGGGGTCGAGTACAACGTCGAGCACGCCGACGGCATGTTCCTGATGTACACCAACGACGGCGCGACCAATTTCAAGATCCTGCGCGCGCCGGACACCGACCCCTCGCCAACCACCTGGTCCGACTGGCTGCCGCACCGGGATTCGGTGTTCGTGGAAGGCGTCGACGCGTTCAAGCGGTACGTCGTGGTCAGCGAGCGTTCCGGGGGTCTGCGCCGGCTCAGAGTCACCAGCCTCGGCACCAACCGCACCAGATACATCGACTTTCCGGAACAGGCCTACGGCGTGTTCCCCAGCGGTAATCCAGAATACGATACCGAGGTGTTCCGCTTCAACTATTCCAGCCTGAGCACCCCGTCCTCGGTCTACGATTACAACCTGCGCACGGGGGGACGCACCCTCCGCAAGCGTCAGGAAATCCCCAGCGGCTTCGTGCCGACCAGATACGAAGTGCGGCGTTTCATGGCCCCCGCGCGGGACGGCGTCCAGGTCCCGGTCTCGCTGCTGATGCGGCGCGGGGCGCGGCTCGACGGTCAGAGCCCGTTGCTGCTGTACGCGTACGGCTCGTATGGTGCCACCATGGAGCCCACCTTCAACAGCAACGTGCTGAGCCTGGTGGACCGCGGCTTCACCTATGCCATCGCGCACATCCGGGGTGGGCAGGAGATGGGCCGGAAGTGGTACGACGATGGCAAAATGATGAACAAGCTGAACACCTTCCAGGACTTCATCGACGTCGCCGAGGAGCTGGTGCGGCGGAAGTACACCAGTGCCGACCGGCTGGTGGCCAACGGCGGGAGCGCCGGCGGGCTGCTGATGGGCGCGGTCACCAACCTGCGCCCGGACCTGTTCCGGGCCGTGGTTGCGGACGTGCCGTTCGTGGACGTGATCAACACCATGATGGACGCCTCGCTGCCGCTCACCGCCCAGGAGTGGCAGCAGTGGGGCGACCCGCACGATGAGGCTCAGTACCGCTACATGCTGCAGTATTCCCCGTACGACAACATCGCTCCCCGGAAGTACCCGTGGCTCCTGGTGACGACCTCGTTCAACGATTCCCAGGTGATGTACTGGGAACCGGCCAAGTATGTGGCGAGGCTGCGGGCCACCAAGACCGACACCAATCCCCTGCTGTTCAAGATCAACATGGCCGGCGGCCACGGCGGATCTTCCGGACGCTACGACCGGCTGAAGGAGATCGCCTTCCGGTATGCGTTCATGCTGGATGCCGTGGGGATGGCCACGGGGGACACGCCGTAGGGCCACAGGGTCGGCGGTGAGCAGCCAGTAGCGAGAACCGTGATGTCCGAAGGGGAAGCTGCCATGGGCCGGTACGGCCTCGGCAGCTTCTCTTGTTTCGCCGCCGCTGACCGAGCCGCGTCAATGCCCGTAACCACCTCGTTGCCATTGACTTAGGTGGAAGACCCAGGCGCGGTCGCCCGCCGTAATTGACCGCGGCGGCTTGACTTCCCAGGCTGTATATGTAATTATCCGGATAACAGGATATGTGGAGAGTCGGTGAGTAATTCCATTGTAGCGCGGCTGCAGTCGCTGGCCGATACCACCAGAGGCCGTCTGCTGCTGCTGCTGGAGCAGCACGAGGTCACGGTGGGAGAGCTGTGCGAGGCACTGGCGCTACCGCAGTCGACCGTAAGCCGACATCTGAAGCTGCTGGCCGACGAGGGTTGGGTGGCCCTGCGCCCTGACGGCGCCAGCCGGCTCTACCGGATGGTGGTCGAACTGGACCCGTCGGCGCGGCAGCTGTGGCAGGTGGTGCGGGAGCAGGTCGGTGACGCCCCCGCCGCCCGGCGCGATCGGGAGCGGCTCCGGGGGGTCCTGGCCGGACGGAGAGCCCGGTCTGACGAGTTCTTCCGGACCGCCGCCGGCAGCTGGGATCGGTTGCGAACCGACCTGTTCGGGGCCCGAACCGAGCTGCTTCCGCTGCTCGGCCTGCTCGAGCCGGAGTGGACCGTCGGTGACCTGGGGTGCGGCACCGGGCAGCTGACCCAGTTGCTGGCCGGGTCGGTCCGCCAGATCATTGCCGTGGATGCCTCCGAAGCCATGCTGCAGTCGGCGCGGGTGCGGCTGAACGGGCTCGCCAATGTGGAAGTCCGGCAGGGAGAGTTGGAGCGGTTGCCGATCGAAAGCGGCCAGCTCGACCTCGGGTTCCTGGTGCTGGTGCTGCCCTACCTCCCCGATCCGCGCGCGGCACTTGCCGATGCCGCTCGAGTCATCAAGCCGGGAGGGCGGCTGCTGGTCGCCGACCTGATGCCTCACGAGCACGATGACTACCGCCAGACCATGGGGCATCTGTGGCAGGGGTTCGCCGAAGACCAGGTGCGCGCCTGGATGGGGGAGGCCGGCCTCGGGGAGGTTCGGTACCGTCCGGCTCCACTCGAGCCCGGGGCCAAGGGGCCGATGCTGTTCGCGGCGGTCGGGAGGAGGCGTGGTGCGTGATGCGTGGGTGCGTGATGGGTGGGTGCGTGATGGGTGGTGCGTGATGGGTGGTGCGTGATGGGTGGTGCGTGATGGGTGGTGCGTGATGCGTGATGGGTGATGCCTGACGCCTGACGCCTGACGCCTGACGCCTGACGCCTGACGCCTGACGCCTGAAAAACGACTCAATCTGAATGGAGTACAACGATGACCACGACCGTCGCCCCGACCCACCCCTTCCAGGCCACCCGCGAGGCTGGCCGGGAGCCCTTCAAGGTGAAGGACCTGTCGCTCGCCGAGTTCGGGCGCAACGAGATCCGGCTGGCCGAGTTCGAGATGCCCGGCCTGATGGCCATCCGGCAGGAGTATGCTGGTCGGAACCCGCTGACCGGGGCCAGGATCATGGGCAGTCTGCACATGACGGTGCAGACGGCGGTTCTCATCGAGACGCTCGTGGACCTTGGCGCGGACGTCCGCTGGGTGAGCTGCAACATCTTCTCCACCCAGGATCATGCGGCGGCCGCGGTCGTGGTCGGCAAGCACGGAACGGCGGCGGAACCGCAGGGGACTCCGGTCTTCGCGTGGAAGGGTGAGACCCTGCCGGAGTACTGGTGGTGCACCGATCAGGCGCTGCTGTGGCCCGACGGATCAGGGCCCAGCCTGCTGCTGGACGATGGCGGCGACGCGACCTTGCTGGTCCACCGGGGCGCGGAGTTCGAGCGGGCCGGGAAGGTGCCTGCCTTCAATGCCGCGAGCGACCCCGAGGAGTGGGGCGTGATCCTCGACCTGCTCCGGAGCACCATCAAGGCGGATCCCACCCGCTGGACCCGGGTGGCCGCCGGGCTCAAGGGAGTCTCGGAGGAGACCACCACCGGGGTGCACCGCCTGTATGAAATGATGAAGGCCGGTACGCTGCTGTTTCCGGCCATCAACGTCAATGACTCGGTCACCAAGTCCAAGTTCGATAACCTGTACGGCTGCCGCCACTCGCTGACCGACGGCATCCTCAGGGCCAGCGACGTGATGCTCGCCGGCAAGGTGGCCGTGGTGTGCGGCTACGGCGACGTCGGCAAGGGGTGCGCCCAGTCCCTGAAGGCCCAGGGGGCCCGGGTGGTGATCACCGAGATCGACCCGATCTGCGCCCTGCAGGCCGCCATGGAGGGGTACCAGGTCACCACCCTCGACGAGGTGGTGGCGACCGCGGACCTGTTCGTGACCGCGACCGGCAACAAGGAGATCATCACCGCCCAGCAGATGGCGCGGATGAAGGACAAGGCGATCGTCGGCAACATCGGCCACTTCGACAACGAGATCGACATGGCCGGACTCAAGAAGGTGAAGGGGATCCGGCGGATCAACATCAAGCCGCAGTACGACGAGTGGGTCTTTCCGGACGGCCACAGCGTGCTGATCCTGGCCGAGGGGCGGCTGCTCAACCTGGGCTGCGCCACGGGGCACCCCAGCTTCGTGATGTCCTCCTCGTTCACCAACCAGGTCCTGGCCCAGATCGACCTGCATCTCTCGGCCCAGGGCAAGCCGACGGTGTCCGGGACGAAGTACGCCGAGCGGAAGGTCTACACCCTTCCCAAGAAGCTGGACGAGAAGGTGGCCCGTCTCCATCTCGCCAAGCTGGGCGTGAAGCTGACCGAACTGAGCCGGGAGCAGGCCGAGTATATCGGGGTGCCGCTGGAGGGGCCGTACAAGGCAGAGCACTACCGGTACTAGGGGAATCCTGCAGAGGTCGGGGCCTTTGCAGCTGTTATTGCGAGGGCGCGGCCTGTCCCGAGCACAGCGTAGGGAGGCGCCCGAAACAATCCCGCGAACTCCGCTCGGAGGTCTGGGGATTGCTTCGGCCCGTTCGGGGCCTCGCAATGACCCAATCGTGAGAGGAGCAATCTGTGCGGAGCTTCCCTGGCGCCGCCGGCCGGGGACCGACCGGAGAGCACCGGCTGTTGTGGGCCCGGCACAGGCGGGTGGCGTGAGCCGCCCGCTTTCGCACGCCAGCCGGTCAGATCTGCGAAACCCTGGTGACCTGCATCACGTTTGCAGTGGCTCGGTCCCTGCAGTCGAACGGCCCCGGATATATTGCGATTCCCTTTTCCCCCCGATGCCCATGCGCTGCCCTTTTCGTCCCCTGATCCCGGTGACCCTGCTGGTCCTGCTGCTGCCGGCATGGGGACGAGCCCAGAGCCAGCCGGACTCCGTTTCCGATGCCACCCTGGCCGCGCGGGACCTGGGCTTCGGCTACTTCGACGCCGACAGCTCGCTCGTTTCGCTGAACCTGATCCACAATTCCGATTTCTTTGCCACCGACTGGGTTCCCGATCAGCGGTGGGCGATTGGGGGGGAGTCCTACTACACCTTCGTGCGGCGGGACAGCGGCATCGGGGCGGACCTCGCGGAGATCAAGGCGGCGACAGGGGACACCACGATCGTGGTCCGGCGGGAGCAGCTCATCCCGCCCGGCGATTCGGTGCCGCTGTGGCCGGCCAACTATCAGTTCTCTCCCGATGGGACCAGGCTGCTGGTGTTCACCAGGACCGCCCGGGTGTGGCGGCAGAACACCCGGGGCGACTACTGGGTCCTGGATGTGCCGGGAGGCCGGCTGCGGAAGCTGGGGGGCAAGGAGGCTCGCCCGTCCACCCTGATGTTCGCCAAGTTCTCACCCCAGGGCGACCGGGTGGCGTACGTGCGGGAGAACAACCTCTACGTCGAGCGATTGGCGGACGGGAAGATCACCCGGCTGACCAGGGACGGCTCGCGCACCATCATCAACGGGACCTTCGACTGGGTGTATGAAGAGGAGTTCGACGACCGGGACGGGTTCCGCTGGAGCCCGGACGGGACCCGGATCGCGTACTGGCAGCTGGATGCATCGGGGGTGCGCAACTTCCTGCTGATCAATGACACCGATTCGCTGTACCCGTTCACCGTTCCGGTGCAGTATCCCGTGGCCGGCGAGACCAATTCCGCGGTGCGGGTCGGGGTGGTGAACGCCACGGGGGGCTCCACCCGCTGGATGCAGCTGCCGGGCGATCCCCGCAACACCTACCTGGCCCGGATGGAATGGGCCGGCAACAGCGACCAGATCGCGATGCAGCACCTCAACCGGCTGCAGAACACGCTGACCGTGCTGCTGGGCGATGCCAGGAGCGGCAGGACCACGCCGATCTTCGTCGACCGGGACAGCGCCTGGGTGAATGTCGTGGATGACTGGACCTGGCTGGATGGCGGGCAGCGGTTGCTGTGGATCAGCGAGCGCGACGGCTGGCGCCACGCCTGGTCGATCCCCCGGAATGGTGGCGAGCCGCAGCTGCTCACCCCGGGCGATTTCGACATCGCCGAGGTGACCGCGGTGGACGTGGAGGGCCGGTGGCTCTATTACAGCGCCTCCCCCGAGATCCCGACCCAGCGGTACCTCTTCCGGGCCCGGCTGGACGGGACCGGGCTGGTGGAGCGGGTGACCCGGATGGGTCAGTTCGGGACGCACGTCTACAACATCGCCCCGGGGGCGCACTACGCGATCCACTCGTTCTCGAACTTCACCACCCCGCCGATCACCGAGGTGATCCAGCTGCCGGGGCACCGGAGCCTGCGCACCCTGTCGGACAACATGGCCCTTCGGCTGCGCTATGCCGGACTCCGCAAGGGTCGTTCGGAATTCACCCGGGTCGACGCCGGGAACGGGGTGTGGCTGGACGGCGTGGTGATGTACCCCGCCGACTTCGATTCCACCCGCAAGTATCCGGTGCTGTTCATGGTCTACGGCGAACCGGCGGAACAGACCGCCGTGGACTCCTGGTACGCCAACGACCCGTGGCACCTGATGCTGACCCAGATGGGCTACGCGGTCATTACCCTCGACAACCGGGGAACCCCCTCGCTGCAGGGCCGCCGGTGGCGCAAAAGCATCTATCGCAAGCTCGGGGTGTACGCCACCGAGGATCAGGCCGGTGCGGCCCGGGCCATCGGGCGCTGGCCCTGGGTCGACAGCACCCGGTTTGCGGTGTGGGGCTGGAGCGGCGGCGGCTCCATGACGCTGAACCTGATGTTCCGGACCCCGGGGCTCTATCGGGTCGGGATGTCGGTCGCCCCGGTCCCGGATATTCACCTGTACGACACCATCTATCAGGAACGGTACATGGGGTTGCCGCAGGAGAACGCCGAAGACTACCACCAGTCCTCGCCGCTCACCTTCGCCGACCGGCTGCAGGGGGATCTGCTGCTGGTGCACGGCAGCGGCGACGACAACGTGCACTATGCCGGTACCGAGCGGCTGGTGGACGCCCTGGTGGCCGCCAACAGGCCGTTCCAGCTGATGGTGTACCCCAATCGCTCCCACGGCATTTACGAGGGCGAGGGGACCTCGCTGCACCTGTTCTCGCTGCTCACCCGGTACCTGACCGAGCACCTGCCCGCCGGCCCGCGCTGAACCGGACCCGGAACCCCCGGGGTCCCCACAGGCTTGACGCTGCATTCGCTATAGCGTATTTCATTACGCCATGAACCACCCGGATGCGATCGGCGAGAACGCGCGGCGCCGGCGGCTGGCCCGGGGGCTCACCCTCGAGCAGCTGGCCGAGCACAGCGGCGTCAGCCCCGCCATGATCTCCGAGGTCGAACGCGCCATCAAGAACCCGACGGTCCGGGTGGCCTACCAGATCGCACGGGCGCTGGGTTGCACGCTTACCGAGCTGCTCGACGAGGGCGGCACCCCGCCCCGAGTCGTCCGCGCCGCGGAGCGGCGCAGCCTGATCGACCCCCAGACCGGGGTGGAGCGGCACGGCCTCTCCCCCGAGATGTTGCGCCACGGACTCGACCTGGTCTGGTATG
Organism: uncultured Gemmatimonadota bacterium; assembly: GCA_937871775.1. Lineage (GTDB taxonomy): Bacteria > Gemmatimonadota > Gemmatimonadetes > Gemmatimonadales > GWC2-71-9 > JADJOM01. The sequence goes on from CALMOP010000136.1 coordinate 20,127, forward strand.
TGGTTCCCCCAGAGACCGTGGGGGTGATGACCGCCAACCGCCCCGGCATTCTGGAACATCTGACCGTGGTGCGCGGCACCCTCACCCTGATGCTGGGCCGGGAGCGGCACCGGCTGCGTGCCGGCGACGGCATCACCTACGGACCCCAGGCCACCATCGAATACCGCAATCAGGGCCGCGGGCCATGCGAGTTCATGCTGGTGGCCGACACCCGGAGAGCCTCATGAGCCCGGCGGCGACGGCTGGTCCAGCGCGAATCCAGGTGGTCGATTCCCACACCGAGGGGGAGCCCACCCGGGTGGTGATCGCCGGCGGCCCCGACCTGGGCCGCGGCTCGGCCGCTGAGCGATTGGCCCGATTTCGGGAGCAGCACGACCGGTTCCGTTCCGCGGTGTGCCACGAGCCCCGGGGCTTCGATGCCCTGGTCGGAGCGCTGCTGCTGCCACCCGAGGACCCGGCCGCGGTGGCCCAGGTGCTCTACTTCAACAACGTCGGCATGCTGGGCATGTGCGTGCATGGCACGATCGGCGTCGCCGAAACCCTGCGCCACCTGGGGCGGGCTGGTCCAGGCACTCATCGACTGGAGACCCCGGTGGGTGAGGTGCGGTTCAGCTACCAGGCAGATGGTTCGGTCGCGGTGGAGAACGTCGAGTCCTACCGCCAGGCCCATGCGGTTGAACTGAGGCTCGCCCAGGGCACCGTGCGGGGCGATGTGGCCTGGGGCGGCAACTGGTTCTTCCTGGTGAGCGACCACGGCCAGGCCTTGAGCCTCGACCGGCTGGAGGCGCTGACCGCCTATTGCTGGGGCATTCGGCAGGCACTCGGGGAGCAGGGGATCACCGGAGCCAACGGGCAGGAGATCGATCACGTGGAGCTGTTCGGCCCACCGACTCGGCCCGATGCCGACAGCCGGAATTTCGTACTGTGCCCCGGCGGTGAATACGATCGCTCGCCCTGTGGCACCGGGACCAGCGCCAAGATGGCCTGTCTCGCCGCGGCTGGCCGGCTGACGGAGGGTCAGGTGTGGCGCCAGGAGAGCATCATCGGCAGCCGGTTCACCGGGACGGTGCGACCCTCGGCACGCGGCGTGATCCCCACCGTCGCGGGACGGGCCTGGATCACCGCTGAGAGCACGCTGCTGCTCGGGCCGGACGATCCCTATCGTGACGGGATCCGCCGCTGATGCTCCCCGACGTCATTGTCGTTGGCGCCGGCATCGTGGGCGCGGCGGTGGCGGAGGCGCTGGCGGTCGCGGGATGCCGGGTGCGGGTGCTGGAGTCCGCTTGGCCGGGAAGCGGCTCTACCGGAGCCGCGATGGGTCACCTGCTGGTCCTGGACGACTCCGAGGCGCAGTGGCGGTTGACCCGGCTTTCGCGCGACCTGTGGGACGCCCGGGCGGACCAATGGGGTGCCGCACTGGAGTGGGAGTCCTGCGGAACGGTGTGGGTGGCGGCCGACGGCGAGGAGCTGGAGCTGGCCCGGCGCCGCGGCGCCTGGTTCGCGGAGCGCGGTGTCGCTAGCGAACTGCTGGATCAGGTGGCCCTGCGGGCCGCCGAGCCCAATCTGGCGGCCGGGCTCGCCGGCGGCCTCCGGGTTCCCGGGGACAGCGTGATCTACCCGCCAGCGGCGGTGCGCCTGTTGCTCGAGGGCGCCGTCCGGCACGGGGCCACGATTGCCGCAGGAACGCCGGTCAAGCGGGCGGGCGGGGGCTGGGTCGAGCTGACGAATGGTGACCGGCTCCCAGCCGGAGCGGTCATTATCGCGGCGGGGCTCGCGACCCCGGAGCTGCTGGCCACTCCAGTCGAGGGCCTGGCCCTCATCCCCAAGAAGGGGCACCTGGCCATCACCGACCGCTATCCCGGCTGGCTGCGCCATCAACTGGTCGAGTTGAGCTACCTCAAGAGCGCCCACGGATCGGCGCCGAGTTCGGTGGCGTTCAACGTGCAGCCGCGGGCGACCGGCCAGATTCTCATCGGGTCCTCCCGCCAGCTGGACACCCTGGACCCCACGGTCGAGCCGGCCACGCTGAGCCGGATGCTGGCACGGGCGGCCACTTACCTGCCGCGCCTGGAGACGCTCACCATACTCCGCACCTGGGTCGGGTTCCGGCCCGCGACGCCGGACAATCTGCCGCTGATCGGTCCGGTCCCGGGGCAGCCGCGGCTGTGGCTGGCGACGGGCCACGAGGGCATTGGCGTCGCGACCGCGCTCGGTACCGCGGCCCTGATCCGGGCCTCGGTGCTCGGCGAGGCCCCGCCGCTCGATCCGACGCCGTATGCCGTGGACCGGGTGGTCGGCTGGATGGCGCATGCCTGAGATGGTTCGGCTTGTGGTCGACGGACTCGAACTCCAGGTTCCGGCCGGCATCACAGTCGCGGCGGCGCTGCTCAACCGGCGCCTGGTCGCTCGGCGCTCGGTGGGCGGCGAGCCGCGGGCCCCGCTGTGCGGCATGGGGAGTTGCTTCGAGTGCCGGGCCACCGTGGACGGGCGACCGCACACCCGCACCTGCATGGTTCGGGTCCGGAACGGACTGGACGTCCGCACCGATGACTGAACTCTCGGCGGACGTGGTGGTGGTCGGGGCCGGCCCCGCGGGGCTGGCGGCGGCCGTCGCCGCTGCGGAAGCTGGAGCCCACGTGATCCTGACGGACGAACAGCCGGCGCCGGGGGGCCAGATCTGGCGGCAGCCGTGGGATGCACAGCCACCTGCTCCGAGCAGGGAACTCTGGCGACGCGCCGAACACCGTGGGGTCCGCCTGCTCCCGGAGACCGCCGTGTTCGGCGTGCAGGAGGCGCGGTGCCTGCGGGCCGCGAGCCCGGGCGGTGCGGTCACGATTCGGGCCGGCGCCATCGTGCTGGCGACGGGAGCGCTGGAGCGTATGCTCCCCTTCCCGGGGTGGACTCTCCCCGGCGTGTTCGCGGCGGGCGGCATCCAGGCGCTCGCGAAGAGCGGCCTCGAGGTCGCCGGGAAGCGCATCGTGGTCGCGGGCAGCGGTCCGCTGCTGCTCGCGGTCGCGGCCTTCCTCAAGCGCCAGGGCGCGGTGGTGCTCGGCATTTTCGAGCAGGCTGAGGCCATGGCGGTCGCCCGGTTCGCCGGATCGTTGCTGCTCCATCCCGGGAAGCTCCGCCAGGCCGCGGCTCTCCTCGGCGAACTTACCGGGATACCGGGACATCACTCGGCCTGGCCGGTCCGCGCCGAGGGAACCGGATGGCTGGAGCGCCTGACTGTGAGGGTCGGCGACCAGGAGCAGAGCTTCGAACTGGACTTCCTCGCCTGCAGCTTCGGGCTAGTGCCGGTGACCGGACTGGCGGAGCTGCTGGGTTGCCGGGTCGAGAGCGGGGCGGTGGTGGTCGACCGGCAGCAGCGGACCACAGTGCCAGCCGTCTTCGCCGCGGGAGAGGCCACCGGCATCGGAGGCGTCGACTCGGCGGTGATCGAGGGGGCCATCGCTGGTGCGGCGGCGGCCGGAAGCATGGACCCGGCACCGTCTCTGGATCGACGGAGGAACCGTGAGCAAGCCTTTGCGCGGCGGCTCGCGCTGGCATTCCGGCTCCGACCCGAGCTGAAAGCGCTGTGTGAGGCAGATACGATCGTATGCCGCTGCGAGGATGTCCGGTTCGGCGCCCTGATACGGTACGGGGACGCGCGCGAGGCCCGACTGGCCACCCGCTGCGGGATGGGCCCCTGCCAGGGGCGGATGTGCGGGCCGGCCCTGAACTTCCTCAGGGGCTGGCCGCTGCCCCGACCGGCCCTGCCACTGATCCCGGTGACGGCCCGAGCGCTGGTCACCGACGCGACCGACCGCACCGCCTCAGCAACATTTTTCCGGGAGAGTTGAGATGCAGTGGCAAGGCGTGATGCCGGCGATCACCACGGAGTTCCTGGCGGATGGCAGCATCGATCACGCGTTCGTGGCGGAGCATGTCCACTGGCTGATCCAGCATGGCGCTACCGGCATCGTGCCCTGCGGCTCGCTGGGCGAGGGGGCGACCCTGGAGCCGGAGGAGAAGGTGGCCCTGATGCGGATCGCGGTGGCGGCCGCCCGGGATCGGGTTCCGGTGATCCCGGGGATCGCGGCGGCGAGCACCGGGCGGGCGGTGTGGCTGTGCCAGCAGGCTCGCGCGGTCGGGTGCCGCGGCCTGATGATTCTGCCGCCCTACATTCACAAGGGCCCCGAGCATGAGGTCCTGGCCCACTTCGAGGCGATGCTGACCGCGACCGAGCTGCCCTGTCTGCTCTACAACAATCCGCAGGCCTACGGATTCGACATCCGGCCGGAGGTCATTGCTTCGCTGGCAGAGCGGCACCCCAATCTTCAGGCAGTCAAGGAATCCAGCGGTGACGTCCGCCGGATCACGGCGGTCCGGGCCCGGTGCGGCGATCGGCTGGCGCTGTTCGCCGGACTCGACGACATGGTGGTCGAGGCGGTGGCCATGGGCGCGGACGGCTGGATCGCCGGGCTGGTCAACGCGCTGCCGCTGGAGTCGGTCCGGCTGTTCGAGCTGGCTCGAAACGGCCACAAGGAGGAAGCGTTCCGGCTGTATCGCTGGTTCCTGCCGCTGCTCCGGATGGACACCGTCCCCGAGTTCGTGCAGCTGATCAAGCTGGTGCAGCATGAGGTGGGGCACGGCAGCGAGACCGTCCGCCGGCCGCGGCAGCCGATCGCCGGCGAGGCCCGGGAGCGGGCGCTGACGGTGATCCGTGACTGTCTGGCCCACCGGCCTGACGAAAGGACTCCCGCATGACCGTGGCTGGAACCCATCTGCTGGGCATGATGACCGGTGCGGGTGAGGGACCGGGCTTCACGGCCATCGACCCTCGCACCGGTGGCGCGCTGCCGCCAACCTTTCACGACGCCTCCCCGGCGCAGGTCGAGCAGGCCATGGCGCTGGCCGGCGGCGCCCATCCGGAATTTGAGCTGGCGGGCCGCGAGCGGCGGGCACGGCTGCTCGAGGCCGTGGCGGCCGGGATCGAGGCGCTGGGTGAGGAGCTGATCCAACGGGCCGGGGCAGAGACGGCGCTGCCAGTGGCCCGGCTGGAATCCGAACGCGGCAGGACGGTCGCGCAGTTGCGTCTGTTCGCCACCGTGGTGCGGGCGGGCGACTACCTCGACCTTCGGATCGACCACGGCAACCCGGCGCGGACGCCGGTCCCCAAGCCGGATGTCCGGTCGATGCGCCGAGCCCTCGGGCCGGTGGTGGTGTTCGGCGCCTCCAACTTTCCGCTGGCGTTCTCGGTCGCCGGCGGCGACACGGCGTCGGCGCTGGCGGCGGGTTGCCCGGTGGTGGTCAAGGCACACCCGAGCCATCCGGGCACTTCGGAGCTGGTGGGCCGGGTGATCGTCACGGCGGTACAGAACCTGGGATTGCCGGACGGGACCTTCTCCCTGCTGCAGGGTCAGGGCACCGCGGTGGGGCGCGCGCTGGTGGAGCACCCCCTGACCCGGGCAGTGGGATTCACCGGCTCCCTCGCCGGAGGGCGGGCGCTATTTGATGCGGCGGGTCGGCGGCTGGAGCCGATTCCGGTCTACGCCGAGATGGGCAGTGTGAATCCGGTGTTCGTTCTGCCGGGACGGCTGGCGGCGGACCTCGAGGATCTGGTCAGCGGCCTCGCCAATTCGATCACCCTCGGTGTCGGCCAGTTCTGTACCAACCCCGGGCTCATCGTGCTCCCGGCCGGGCCCCGCGCGGATACCCTGGTGGGCGCGCTGGCTCAGCGGCTGGGCCAGACCACCGAGGGCACCATGCTGAGCCCGGGCATCCGGGCGCGATACCAGCAGGGGCTGGATGCGGTGACGGGGCGACCCGGCGTAACCGTAGCGGCGCGGCGACCGGCCATCGGTGCGGCAGGAGCGGCGGCCGCACTGGTCACGGTGCCGGCTGCGGCGTTCCTGCGGGACCCGGTATTGCACCAGGAGATCTTCGGGCCGGCCACGGTCGTGGTGCTGACCCCACCTGACGAGCTGGAGGCGGTGGCGCGGGCACTGCATGGGCAGCTGACGGCCACCCTGTACGCCACACCCCAGGACCTCACAACCTTCCCGCGGCTGCAGTCCATCCTGGAGCAGCGGGTGGGGAGGCTGCTCTACGGGGGGTTCCCGACCGGGGTCGAGGTCTGCCACGCCATGGTGCACGGCGGCCCGTACCCCGCCACCACGGATGCCAGCTCCACCTCGGTGGGCACCGCCGCCATCGATCGATTCACCCGGCCCCTCTGCTGGCAGAACTTTCCCGATGATCAGCTGCCCGAGGAACTCCGGGATCGGGCACCGGCCGGGCTCAGGCGGCGGGTGGACGGGGAGTGGCGGACCACGGAATGACCGGGCGAGCGCCCAGCTCGATGCCGGCAGTCACTGGCCTGCCGCCGGTTCCACCCGCGCCATGAAGCAGCCGGCCTCGCCGTTGCGAATGTGCACATAATCCGCTCCTCGTTCATGGAACAGCCGGCGCACGGCCAACTCCAGTGGTGCATCTACCGGTCGCTCCTGTGCCAGTAGTCGTCCGCCCTTGCGATACCCTTCCAGTACCAGCGGCAGGGCCCGGAAGTCCGGCGGGAACTCCGGGGCGTCGTACCGCTCACAGGGCTCGGCGTGAATGAAGATCGGCCCTGGAGCGGGGAGGCTCCCCGGGTCGGTGAATGGCTGAAAGGTGACGAGAATCCGGTCTTCCACCCCGATGGCGAAGGTCTTGAGGCAGACGCGGCAGGGGCCGTACCCTCGGGCCGGCTCACGATGTGCCGGATGACCGTACTGCGGCGAACGCATGGTAGCGCGGATCTCCCGGGCCAGATCCTGGGGGATCCCGAGATAGCGGAGGGCGGGCACGGCGACTCCAGTGCTGAGGTGTGCCCCCATGGTAGGAAGCAGACCGAGGCCGGGCTATCCGGATCTTGCGCCCGAACCGGCGTCCCCGGCTTGCGTGTGAGCCCGTTTCCAGCAGTCGGGTCCCAACTGGATTGCTTCGGGCGCCTTGCGCTCTCGCAATGACCGGCGTGTGATGCTGCCCGCGCTCGGTGCGCTTCGGATCCTCCGCCGCGATCGCCGGGGCAGTTCCTCCCCGGTAGTGGTGGAAACCGGTGAGGGCCTGTACCTGGTGAAGCTGCGAGGCGCGGCCCAGGGCGTTGCCACACTGGTGGCCGAGGTCGTGGTCGCGGCGCTGGCCGACCGGCTTGGTCTGGACGTGCCGGCCCGGCGAGTCGTCACCCTTTCCGCCGGGGTCCCCACCGATGACCGGAACGATGAGCTGGCGGACCTGATCGCCGCGAGCGCCGGGGAGAACCTGGGCTTCCGGTTCCTCGAGAAGGCGCGACAGTTCCGCCCGGCTGACCGGGAGCGGGTGTCCGCGGATCTCGCCTCCCAGATCCGCTGGCTGGACTGGCTGGTGGCGAACCCGGATCGAGGTCCAGACAATCCCAACATCCTAGTGGACGGCTCGCGCTTCTGGCTCATCGACCATGGAGCCGCGTTGCCTTTCCAGCACGACTGGGAGGCCGTCACCGAGGACAGTCCCCGTCGAGCACCGTTGCCGTTGACTCATCTGTTCGACGGCCTGGCGACCCGGGTGGACCAGTGGGATCCGATCCTGACCGCGCTGTTGCCGCGGGAGACGCTCACGGCTGCGGTGGACCAGGTGCCCGACTCGTTCCTGAGGCCGCTGCTGCCCTCCGCGGGCCCGCCGGACATGCTGGCGCGGCGGCGGGCAGCGTACGTCGCGTTTCTCTGGAAACGGCTTCAGGGCCCGCGCCACCCCTTGATCGCCACTTGATCCCACCTGGCGAGCCTTCAGTCACCCAAGACTGGAGGCTGGCATGCGTCATCTCGTCATCCTGGTTCTCATCGCGACTGCCGCGGGCCCGGCTCGTGCCGCAGCCCAGCGCAGCCCCACGCTGGGGCATGGTTGTGTCAGCGGAGGTTCCATCGGCATCGGCGCCTGCCCGGACTCAGCGCCCCGGCCCGGCCTGCGGCTGTCGGGACTCGAGTCCGAGGGCAGCGCATTCCGCTGGGCCCTGCTCGGGACGGTGGTGCCGGTGGCGGCGGGCGCCGCAATCATCGCCCTCGATCGGCCGAAGCTGACCACCTTCCAGGGCCCCAATGGCGAGGTCTATGGCG
>CALMOP010000137.1 GCA_937871775.1 uncultured Gemmatimonadota bacterium
CGGGAGGCAGCGACTCGGCCACCGGACAGGCGGGAGCGGTGAGCGTCATCTTCACGACCACTCGATTATCCGGGTCCACCTTGATCTCGTAGATCAGGCCCAGATCGTAGATGTTGAGCGGGATTTCCGGATCGTAGATGGTCCGAAGGGCCTCGATCGCTCGCTTCTCGACCTCGTGGGCGGCAGCCCCCTCGCGAGCCCGATCTTCCGGTCGTCCCGCGTCGGTCGCGCGGGAGAGCGGATCGCTGGAGCGGAGCTGCTGGTAGGGGACGAGTCCGGTCGCGACGACGCCGACGATGACGTAGATGACGGTGCACACCCCCAGTCCGACCAGGATCCCCAGCGGCATGTTGCGCTGGGGGTTCTTGGTCTCTTCCGCCGCGGTCGAGATGGCGTCGAACCCGATGTAGGCGAAGAACACGATGGCAGCGCCCTGATGGATCCCACGCCAGCCGTTGGGGGCGAAGGGGTGGTAATTGGCCGGGTCGATGTGCTGGGCCCCGAGCACGACGAACAGGCCCAGCACCAGCAGCTTGATGATGACCATGATGTTGTTGGCGCGGACGCTTTCCCGCACGCCCATCGCCAGCAGCACGGTCACCAGGGCGACGATCAGGAACGCCGGGATGTTGAGCAGGAACGGGATGCCGGCGATCCGGGGCGCCGTCTCCAGCAGTCCATGAATCGCCGGGTCGCTGCTGAACAGCGCGGTGCGATATCCGTGGGTGAGGTAGGCGGGGAGGTGGATCCCGAATCCGGAGAGCAATGCGCTGAAGTATCCGCTCCACGCGATGGCCACCGCGATATTGCCCACCGCGTATTCCAGAATCAGGTCCCAGCCGATGATCCAGGCAATCAGCTCGCCCAGCGTGGCGTAGCTGTAGGCGTAGGCGCTGCCGGCCTGGGGGATCATGGCGGCCAGTTCGGCGTAGCACAGCGCCGCCAGGCCGCACACGAAGCCGAGCAGCAGAAACGACAGCACCAGAGCGGGCCCCGCGCCGGCGCGGACCACCTCGCCTGAAGGCAGCACTTCGCCCGCAGCGGCGGTGCCGATGGAGGAGAAGATTCCGGCGCCGATCACGGCCCCGATCGCGAGCATCACCAGGTCGCCCCACCCCAGCTCGCGCCGCAGCCCACCCTCGGTTTCCACCATCAGCTCGGCGATCGGTTTGCGTCGGAACAGCGAGTTCACCAGCGCCTCCGGGGTGTGAGGAAGAACCCGGGATCGGGGAAGTCCGGCCGTCGCCGCCCGGCCACGGCCGGAATCAGCTGATCAATACGTGAAGGTGAGTTCGATCTCGGCCGCGACCGGCAAGCCATCCGGCCCCAGGGCGGGGCGGAAACGGTACTGCATCATCGTCTCCCGGAAACCGTCCGCGAACTTCCGGTCCCGGATCGGCGGCTGGATGGCCACCCGGGCGACTCGACCGACCTCATCCACCGAGAAGGTGACCCGGAGCGGAATCCCCCGCAGCTCCTTGGGCGTCTTCTCCAGGTAGAAGACCTGGTGTCGCAACTGGGGTGGTCGCCCCTGGCCGCCGTCCCCAGCGCCGGGACCGGTTCCGGCACCGGTGCCCGGGCCGTTCCCGGTGCCGACGCCGCCGCCATTCCCGCCACCGGTCCCCGGATCCCCAGTGCCCGTGAGCGTCGCCCCACCCTCCGCCGGATTCGTGAGCGCTGGCTCGGGCTGGAGTGAGTCCGGATCAGGCGGAGGCAACTCCTTGGGGGGGGTCGGCGCGACTGCCACTGGTGGTGGCGTGGCCCTGAGCGGGACCGGTCTGGATGATGCCACCCGGGGCGCGGCCAGCGAAATATACGCCTCCCTCCCTCCCCCGCCACCGTCGTTTGCCGGTCTGAGCGCCGCATCGCCGGCCGACCATACCCGGGTGAAGTCCCCACGCAGCCGAATCAGCGCCAGCGCCAGCACCAGGAAATGGGCCGCGATCGAGAGCGCCAGACCCAGCCGGCGGGCTCGTGACGTCTGGGAGGCCCTCGGCTGGAGGATGGACGGCGCGCGCATTCGGAAAGGCAGGGTTTCGCTCCCGTCAGGGGGGGCACACCGGAGACGCCCGGTGGCGCACCAGCCGCACTGTAAAATACGATCAGGGGGCCGTCTGGTGACGGCCCCCTGATGGATCCCGCGCCCAGATCGTAGGGGCGACCCAGCGGGTCGCCCCTACGTGCCCCTACTGGGGCTGGCTGGCATCGGCGGGGGTAAAGCCGATGACCTGTACTCCGGCCCCCCGGGCGATGTCCATCGCCTCGATGACGTCCTGGTAGGTCCGGTCGGGCGCCGACTTGACGAACATCAGCTTGGCCGGCCGGGTGTCGTAGATCGCGTGAATCTGGGTATCCAGCTGGTCCTTCGGCACCGGCTGGGTGTTGATCGCGTAGCCACCCTCGGCCGTCAACTCCAGCACGATCTGGTTCGACTCCGCCTTGGACTTGGTCGCCGTCTCCTGCGGCGGCACCTGGATGTCGAGCGCCATCCGGGCCAGCGGCTGGGACACCATGAAAATGATCAGCATCACCAGCATGATGTCGATCATCGGAATCACATTGGGCTCGGAGGTGACCTCACCGGGCCCGTGGGAACTTCCGCCTGCCATGTCAGTTCTCCTTGATGGCCTGTTCGAACAGGCCGCCCTTCACCTCGGGCTCGGTGATCGCTGCCATGACCCGGGCGCCCGAGCGGCGGGCCATCTCGACCGCTTCCTGGATCCGGCCGAACTTGAGCTGATTGTCGGCCTTGAAGTACAGGATCTTGTCCTCGGTGCGGGCGGCGAACATCGCCTTGAGCTGATCCTCCAGCACCACCGGATCCACCGGACCCTTCGCGTTCAGGAAGTAGCGCCCCTCGGCATCCAGGCCGAGGATGATCTCCCCTTCCCCTTCGGGGCGCTTGTCCAGATTGGCCCCCTTGGGCATCGTCGCCTTGAAGCCGGCGGCGATCAGCGGCGTCACGATCATGAAGATGATCAGCAGCACCAGCATGATGTCGATCATGGGAATGACGTTGGGCTCCGCCTTGACACTGCTTCGGCCGGCACTACCCGCCGACATGCCCATGGCCGGTCACCGCCTTCTGAGCCTGGAATTCGCGCGTGAAGATCGAGCGGCCCACTTCGCTCCCCACGTTCTTGATCAGCTGATCGATCAGCTCCTTCGAGGTATAGGTCATCTCGACGGTCAGGTTCTCGATCTTGGTGGTGAAGTAGTTGTAGCACCACACCGCCGGGATCGCGACCATCAGGCCCATGGCCGTCGTGATCAGCGCCTCGGCGATACCGGCCGAGATGCCCGCCAGGCCGCCGGATGCGCCGGAGGCGGCCATCCCGGTGAAGGCGGTGACGATGCCCATGGTGGTGCCCAGCAACCCGACGAAGGGCGCCGTCGCGCCGACGGTCGCCATGACGCCCATGCCGCGCCGGAACTCGGCCAGGGTGATCAGCATCTGGCGCTCCACCGCCCGTTCCGAACTGTTGATGTCGGCGGCGGTGAGGGTGGACTTGCCCTCGATCAGCGGCTTCACCTCGCCCAGCGCGCCACCCAGGACCCGGGCCACGTGGCTCTTGTGGTGCTCTTTCCGCTCCGACAGGGTGATCGCCTTCTCGAGATTCCCCTCTTCAATCGCGCGGGAGAAGTCCGGCGCGAACTTCCGGGTTGCCGCCTGGCTGCCGCGGATGAACAGCCACTTCTGGATGGCGACCGACAGCGACCAGAGCGACATGAACGCCATCACCGCGATGACCCCCCGGGCGAACATGCCGGCGGCTTCCCACAGTTTCAGGATATCGATGCCATGCTGCATGACCGAGCGACCTCCGTGAAGGAAGCCCGGGTGGTCACCACGACCCCCCGGGACAGGAAATTATCGACCGAGCGTGAACGACACGGGCTGCTGCACCAGGACCCGGACCGGCTGCCCACGCGAGCTGCCGGCCTTGAAGGTGCAGGCCGTGGTGATCCCCTTGCGGGCGGGATCCTCGAACGCCTTGTGGCTGCTGCTGACCACTTTGACGTTGCCGCCATCGATATGACCATCGGTATTCACCACGAACTGCATGACCACCCGGCCGGCGATCCCGGCCGACTTCATGACCGGCGGGAAATTGGACATGAAGAAGTCCATGCACTGCGCCTGATTGGTGATCTGCGGAGGTTGATCGACCTCGGCGGCGAGATAGACCTCGCCATTGATCACCGGGCCGGTTCCCCCGACCACACCTGCCGCGATGCCGCCTTCCACGCCCTTACCGGTGAAGTCCTTCGGGTCGAACTTCTCGTTCAGGTTCACCGGCGGAATCTCGGTCGGGATGTTGTCCGGCGGGGTCACCACCTGGAATCCCTGCGGCGGTGGATTGGCCGTGACCACCACGTTCTGGGGCGGCGGGGGCGGGGGCGGCGGCGCTTCCGGCGGCCTGAGGAACACCATGTTGGTGTCCACCACGATGTCCCGGATCGTCTCGGCCGCGCCCTGGGTTGCCTTGATGGCCCCGAAAATCAGCCCCCCATGCAGAAACAGCGAGATCACCTGCTGTTTCAGGGTGCTCTGCGGCTTGCGGCTCGATTCAATGAGGTTGTCGAACACGGACCCCCACCTCCGAATGGTAGAGCGGTGGCCGAACCTACCGGGCGCCCATTGCAGGTCCCCGACCGGAAAGATGACAAATCGATGACAGCCGGATTAGCTCCGGCCGGGGGCAGATTCCGCCACATCGAAAGCAGGAGCGCCGCCGCCGGCGCCGCATCACGCCCGGCCAAGGAACGAGTCGCGCGAATATACGGCCCGACGGCGGCGGCGCCAGAGGGCGGCCCGGTTACCCCGCGGCCGCCGCGCGGCGGGGCAGGGTCACGGTGAACACCGTCCCCCGCCCGGGGCGGCTTTGCACCGTAATGGTGCCACCGTGTGCCTCGGCGATCCACTTGGTGATCGCCAGTCCCAGTCCCGCGCCAGCCCGCTCACCGGTCCGGGACCGGGCCGAGTCGACCCGGTAGAACCGGTCGAAGATGTGGGGCAGATCCGCGGCGGGAATCCCGGGGCCGTTGTCGCCCACGATGATGGCCACCGCCTCGCCCTGATCCACCAGACCCAGACTCACCCGGCCGCCGGCGGGGGTGTACTTGATGGCGTTGGTGACCAGGTTCAGCAGCAACTGGCGGATCCGGCTCTGATCCATCGCCAGCACGACCGGCGCGTCCGGCACCTCGATCCGCACCGCGATTCCCGGCACCTCGCCCAGGATGCCCGCCGTCTCCGCCGCCTCGCTCACCAGGTCGCGGAGGTCCTGCGGCTGCACCGCCAGAATGGCCCGGCCCTCGTCGGCGCGGGCCAGGGTGAGCAGGTTGTCGACCAGCTCGGACATCCGGTGGATTTCCTGCAGCACCTCCTCCAGCGCCTGCAGCGCCGCGGTGGAGGCCCGGGGATCGGTCATCGCCCGCTCGACGCCGGCCCGGAGTACCATCAGCGGAGTCTTCAGCTCGTGACTGGCATCGGCGGTGAACCGGCGCAGGCTGGTGAAGCTCTCCTCCAGCCGGGTCAGCATCCGGTTCATGGTAGCGGACAGCCGCGCCAGCTCGTCGGCGGCCTGCGGTACCACGACCCGGCGATGCAGGTTTTCGCCGTTGGTGATCGCCTCCAGCTCGTCGACCATGCCTTCCAGAGGTCGCAGGGTGGTGTCGGCCAGCACGTAGCCCAGCCCGAGGCTGGCCAGCAGGACCACGGGGGCAATCACCAGCATGGCCTCCAGCAGCTGCTCCGCTCCGAAGGGGACCGACCCGATCGGCGCCGCGACAAAGAAGCTGGCGGCGCGGTCCCAGATGCCGGGAAGCGGCACCTGGGCGTAGCGGAACGGCTCGCTTTCCCCCGCGATGCGCACCACGCCCCGCTGTTCCTCTGTGGCGAAGGCGAGCAGCACCTGGGACAGGGCCTCTCCCTTCAGGGTCTTGGCGGTGGCGTTGCGGTAGATCGGGGCACGGTCGGGGTCGAACACCACGATGTAGTCGCGGATGCCGTCGAGATAGCCCCCGACCAGGTTGAGCAGTTTCGGATTCTCGCCGGGCCGGAGGGTACGGCCGAACTGGCGCTGGAAGCCGAGAAAGTACTGGGCCGCGAGATTGCCTTCCAGCGACAGCCGCTCATCCAGCTCCCGCTGGGCCGAGCGGCGGCGCTCGAAGTAGAGCGCGGCGCCGAAGGCCCCCAGCGTGGCCAGCAGCGCCACGGCGTACCAGAAGGTGAGGCGACCGCGGATAGAGGGCATACGCTCGATTGACGAGTTGCGATTGACGATTGGGCGATTGACGATATGCGACTGACGATTGGAGGTCGACTTCCTCACCAACTCGGCAATCAGCTAACCGTCAATCCTCGATCCTGGACTCACGCCTTGAGCACATATCCCACCCCACGCACCGTGTGAATGAGCTTCCGGGTCTGCCCCGCATCCACCTTCTTGCGGAGCCGGTTGATCACCACGTCGACGATATTGGTCCCGGGATCGAAGTGGTAATCCCAGGCGTACTCCGTGATCAGGGTACGGGACATCACCCGCCCGGCATGGCGCATCAGGTACTCCAGCACCGCGTACTCCTTGGGCGTGAGCTCCAGTCGGCGTCCCGCCCGGGTGACCTCGCGGGAGCCCAGATCGAGCTCCAGATCGACGATGCGCAGCTGCCTGGGAGCGATCTGCTTGGGTCGCCGTCCCAGCGCCTCCACCCGAGCCAGCAGCTCCTCGAAGGAGAACGGCTTGGTCACGTAGTCGTCGGCGCCGGCGCGCAGCGCCTGCACCTTGAAATCCACCGCGTCCTGGGCCGTGAGCACCAGCACCGGAGTGGTGTTGCCCCGGTCCCGCAGGGTGCGCAGCACATCGAATCCCGTCATGCCCGGTAAGCGCAGATCCAGGATGATCAGGTCGAAGCCCCCCTGCGAGGCCGCCGTCAGCGCCTCGGTGCCGTCGCCCACCAGTTCGGCCTGGAAACCCTGCTCGGTGAGGCCCCGGTGGACGTACTGTCCGACGGTACGGTCGTCCTCGACCACCAGAATCTTCATGGCGCCCTCACCGGGCCGTCGCGGCGGCGGCGGTCGTGGGGATCCCTCATGAGGCTCCCTTGCCATGCACCGGCAGGTAGACCCGGAACACCGATCCCCGGCCCATGTGGCTGTCGACCTCGATCCGTCCCCCATGCTCCGCCACGATGCCGTAGCAGACCGAGAGCCCGAGCCCGGTGCCCCGCCCCGGCGGTTTGGTGGTATAAAACGGCTCGAAGATCTTCGACAGCTCGCCCCGCGGCATGCCGACCCCGGTGTCTTCGATGTCGACCTCGACCTCGTCGGGGTGCACCGCCCCGGCCCCGCAGCGGACCGTCAGGGCGCCGCCCCCTTCCATGGCATCGAGCGCGTTCAGCATGATGGCCATGAAGACCTGGATCAGCTGTTCCCCGTTGGCGAACACTTCCGGCAGCCCCTCTGCCAGGTCGCGGTGCACTTCGATCTGCTTGAACCGCTCATGGTGCTTGACCAGGAACAGGGTGTCCTCCAGGATGGCCGACACGCTGACCGGACCCTTGGCCTTCCCCTTGGGACGGCTGAAGTCCAGCAGGCCGTCCACAATCGACTCGCACCGCTGCACCTCCTTGTCGATGATCTCGAGATACTCCCGGGCCGCCGCCTCGCCGGCGCCCGACATCTCATCCGCCACCCGGTGTTCCAGCGCGGCCACGCAGGCCCCGATGGTCGCCAGCGGATTGTTGATCTCGTGCATGATGCCCGCCGCCAGTTGCCCGATCGCGGCCAGCTTCTCGCTCTGCAGGATCCGCTGCTGGCCGACATGGGTCTCGCTGACGTCCTCCCCGATGGTGATCACGTGGGAGATCGTGGTGCCGTCCTGACGCATCGGAATCTTGCTGATCCGGTAGAACTTCACCTCGCCGCCCCCGCCCGCGGCGACCTGCAGGTCGAGCTGGCGCACCTGCCCGGTGGCGAACACGTCGTCGAACTCCTCCTTGAGCTGGTGCGCATCCTGCCGGGTCAGCACCTCGAAGACCGGCCGCCCCACCACTTCGTCCCGCCGGAGCCCCTGGGTGCCCATCTCCCGCTTGCGGTTCCAGATCTGGATCCGGTAGTCGCGGTCGATGACGTACAGCCCGACCGGGAGACAGTCGATCACCAGGGTGATGAAGCGCCGCTGCTCCTCGATCTCCCGGGAGCGGAGCGCGACTTCGTAGGCCAGGTCTTCCGACAGCTCGATCGAGGCCAGAAACGGGGCCAGCACGTCGGCCATGATCGGCAGCAGCGCCTCGGCGGCGGGCCCGAGCCCCACCGGGGTCACCTCGAGTACCCCCAGCCGCTCGCCCTCGTGCAGCAGCGGCAGCCGGATGGCGCCTGCCTCGGCCTCCGGCAGCGTTGCGAAGGAACGGCTGGTGCGGGGGGCGCCGGGTGCGACCGGGGCCGTGATGGCCCGGAGGGTCGTGGCGTTCGGCTCTCGCAGCCACACCTGCACCGTGGCCGCCCCCAGACCCCGCCGCAGCGCTTCCGCCACGCTGGCCAGGGTCTCCTCAGCCGCCAGCCCGGTGTTCAACAGCCGAGCAACCCGCCCGACGAGCTCGAGGCCCTCGGCCGGAGTACCAACCGCTTCACTCATGCGCGGTACAATTTCTGTCACCGATACCCGGTCCATTGGATGCCCCGAATGAAATACCGCTGCAGCACCAGAAAGACCAGCAGCAACGGGACCAGGGCGGTCACCGCCGCGGCCATCTGATGGGGCCAGCTGGAGCCGTAGAGGCCATGGAGGGTTCCCACCCCGACCTCCACCGTCCGGTGGTCCAGCGAGGGGGTGGCGATCAGGGGCCACAGGTAGTTCTTCCAGCTGTCGATGAAGCCGAACAACGCCAGGGTCGCCAACGCGGGTCGCAGCGCCGGCAGCGCCACCTCGGCGAACACCGCCCATTCACCCGCACCATCCAGCCGGGCCGCGTCCTCAAGTTCCCGGGGCACCGCCTGGCACGCCTGGCGAACCAGGAATATGCCCCACACCGAGACCAACTCGGTGCTGACCAGTCCCGGCACGCTGTCCACCCACCCCAACGCATGGATCAGCAGGAACCGGGGAATCAGCAGGACCACCGCCGGCACCATCAGCAAACCCAGCGTGACGGCGAACAGCGGCCGGCGGCCCGGGAACCGGAGCCGGGCAAAGGCGTAGCCCGCGGTCGCGGCGGTGACCACCTGGCCGACCACCACCAGACCGGAAAACACCAGCGCATTGAGGAAGAACCGCCCGAAGGGGAGCGCCGTCAGGGCCTCGCGGTAGTTCTGCCACTGCGGGTGAGCCGGCCAGAGGGGAACCGGCTCCCGGAACACGGCGAACTCCTCCATCAGGGAGGTCGACAGCATCACCAGGAATGGCGCCAGCATCAGCGCCGATACCAGCGCGGCCAGCAGCCACCCCAGCAGTCGTTTGAGTCTCACGGAGACGCCACCCGCCGCCCCAGCCAGCGGAACTGGAGCCAGGTCAGGACCAGCAGCAGCGCAAGCAGGACCAGGCTCATGGCGCTGGCGGTGCCGAAGCGGAGGAACTCCCAGGCCTCCTGGTAGATCCGGTACAGCACCACCTCGGTGGACTGCAGCGGCCCACCGCCGGTCATCACCGCGACGTAGGTGAAGACCTGAAACGAATTCACCACCGCCGTCACCAGCACGAACAGCACGGTGGGACGCAGCAGCGGCAGGGTGATCCACCAGAAGCGCCGTGCCGCGCCCGCCCCCTCCAGCCTGGCCGCCTCGTAATAGGTCATGGGCACCGCCTGGAGTGCCCCCAGGAATACCGTCATCTGGTAACCCACCTGGACCCAGACCATGAGCAGCATCAGAGCGGGGAGCGCGGTCCGCCGATCCCCGAGCCAGTCCGGTCCAGGGATTCCCGCCCGGGCCAGCAGCTGGTTGATCAGTCCGGCGTCCGGCTGGAACAGCCATTGCCACACCAACGCAATCGCGACCACCGAACCGACAAAGGGAAGCAACAGCACTGTTCTCAGAGCCCCGACCCGGATGCCGGAGCGATCCAGCAGGACCGCGGCCAGCAGCGACAGCGCCAGACTCACCGGGACCTGCAACGTGAACAGGGCCGAGACGCCCAGCGAATGCAGGAAGCGCCCGTCGGCGAAGATGGTCCGGAAGTTCTCCATGCCGACGAACGGCCGGGCCGGGCTCACCAGGTCCCAGCGGTGCAGCGAGAGATAGGCCGTGAACAGCGCCGGACCCATGGAGAACACCAGCAGGTGCCCCAGCGCCGGCGCCACGAAAGCCCACCCGGTCAGGCTCTCGCGGAAGTGGCGGGGATCGAGCATCGCCCGCCCGGCCCACCCGGTGAAGCCCAGCGCCAGCGCCCCGAGCAACACCCACGCGGCGAGTCTGAGCCACAGCCCCCCGAGACCCGCTTCGACCGGCCGCAGCGTGAATCTCAGGCCGCCCTGGTTGCGGGGGGTGGCGGCCGCGATCCAGGCCACCAGCACACCGTCCTGCTCCTCCCGGGTGACGTCATCGGGAAGGGTGACTGGCGTATTGAGCACGGCCGCCGTGGCCCCGACCCCGATGCCTGACAGGGCCTCATGCCGCACCCCGTTGGCGGTCGCGGCGATCTCCACCAGCCGTCGCAGAGTCAGCAGCCGGGTGTCAGTGGCGTCCCGGGCGGTCCGGTAGACGCTCCACCCCAGATCCGCCGCGAGGGTGACGACCAGGCCGAGGACCCCGACGAAGGCCACCAGTCGCCAGCGTGCCGTGTGCTCCCGCCAGAAGGCCAGCCCCGAGGCCACGATTCCGCCCAGTACCAGCAGCGTCACCAGCGCCCCGTCCACCGACGGAAGCCGGCCCGCGAGCGTGCCCCAGGCGGCAGCCCAGCCGAGCAACTCCGACTGGTCGGGGTCCAGCACCGGGACCAGTGAGGCCCGCGAGCGGTGCCGGTCCAGCAGCACGGTCGGGGCCCCCGCCGCCAGACGCTCCAACAGCGACTCGGGCACCGGCAACAGTCCCATCGTGTCGGGGAGAAGCGGCGTCCGTCCCAGCACCAGCTGGAACCCGCCCCGCCAGAATGAGGCGCTCGCCAGGCTGTTCACCCCGGCGAGCAACCGGGGTGCGTCGTAGCCCTTGGCCGTCGGCGGGGTGACGACTCGCAGAAAGGCGACCGCGTGCCGCGCCAGCCGCGCGTCGCTCTGGTCCCGGATCGCCCGCTCGGCGCGACCGGCGGACCACCACAGCCCGGCCACCGAGAACAGCACCGTCAGCGGCCCCGCGATCAACGGCCAGCGCCGGGGAGTCATGGCTCGGTCTCCGCCACGATCCGGGCCGGGTCCCGGGCCGCCTGAAGCAACGCGGCGTCGAGCCGGTGCTCGATGTCGCCGGCCCGGGAGCACAGCAGCATGACCGACGGCCGGCTCACGGCAGCCGCCGGCCGTCGGGACCGAACCAGTGCAGCGCGGCCCATTCGGTGGCCACCCCGATGGGCTGCCCCCGGCTGGGGAGCGCCCCAGCCGCGGCCCGCACCACTAGCTGCTCCCCGCCGGCGCTGAGGTGCACCAGCGCGTCGGCCCCGAACCGTTCCACCAGGGTCACCTCCGCGGCGGCGCCCTGACCCGCGGGTACCAGCCGCAACGCCTCCGGCCGCACCCCCGCCTGGTCGGCACGGTCCCGCCGCCACGCCGCGGGAATGAGGTCGCCCCACACCCCACCCTCCCGCCAGGTCTGCGCCGGCAGCAGGTTCATGCCCGGGGCCCCGATGAACCCGGCCACGAACGAGGTCGCCGGCGCATCGTACAGCTCCGCCGGAGTACCCTCCTGTTCCAGCCACCCGGCCCGGAGTACCGCGATGCGATCGGCCATGGTCATCGCTTCGATCTGGTCGTGAGTGACGTACAGCATCGTGGTGCCAACCCGCTGATGCAGTCGCGACAGTTCGCTCCGGAGTTCGGCGCGGAGCGTGGCGTCGAGGTTGGAGAGCGGCTCGTCCAGCAGGAACGCCCGCGGTTCCCGCACCAGTGCCCGGCCAAGGGCCACCCGTTGGCGCTGGCCGCCGGAGAGCTGGCTGGGCAGCCGATCCAGCAGGCCGCCCAGTTGCAGCAGTTCCGCCACCTGCAGCAGGCGCGGGCGCCGCTGGATCGGCGGCACCCGCCGCATCCGGAGCGGAAATTCCAGATTCTCGCGAACCGTGAGATGGGGATACAGCGCGTAGTGCTGGAACACCATCGCCACATCCCGGTCCCCGGGGGGGAGCCGGGTAACGTCGCGCAGGTCCAGCCGGATCCGGCCGCTGTCAGGGAGGTCCAGCCCGGCCACCAGCCGGAGCACCGTGCTCTTGCCGCAGCCGGAGGGTCCCAGCAGCACCGTGAAGGCGCCATCGGGAATGTCGAGCGAGAGTTCGGAGAGCGCCGGAACTCGCTGATCGTAAATCTTGCTGAGTCGCTCCAGGGAGACCGAAGCCATGTGGTCGGGTAAGTTGCCGAGCCCGGGCCCGAGCGCAAGATTGCACCCATGACCTCAATCCCCGAACTCACACCCTGGATCAACGGTGCCGCCATTCCGGCCGGCGACCGGGTCCGGGACCGCGTCGCCCTTCCGTTCACCGGCCGCCCCGCCGTGGTGGCCGTGCAGGGCACCGGCCCCGACCTCGACGCCGCGATCACGGCGGCCCGCGAGGGATTCACCCGGCTCCGCGCGCTTCCCCGACACGCCCGCCGCGACATCCTCAGCCGCACGGCCGAGGGGCTCACCCGCGAACGGGAGCCGCTGGCCCGCGAGCTGGCCGAGAGCTGCGGCAAACCCCTGACCCAGGCCCTGGGCGAAGTCGACCGCGCCATCATGACCTTCTCGCTGGCCGCCGACGAGGCCCGTCGCTTCGGCGGGGAGATGGTGCCGCTCGATGTGGATCCCCGGACCGTCGGCTACACCGGGCTGGTCCATCGCTTCCCGGTGGGGCCGATCAGCGCCATCACCCCGTTCAACTTCCCACTCAACCTGCTGGCCCACAAAGTCGCCCCGGCCATCGCCGTGGGAAGCGCGCTGGTGGTGAAGCCGCCGCCGCAATGCCCCCAGCTCGCCTTCCGACTGGCCCGGATCCTGGCCGACGCCGGGCTCCCCGCGGGGGCCTACAACGTGCTGCATCTTCCCATTGCGGTGGCGGAGCGGCTGGCCACCGATCCCCGCTTCGCGATGCTGTCGTTTACCGGCAGCCCAACCGTGGGCTGGCATCTCAAACAGGTGGCCGGTCACAAGAAGGTGGCCCTGGAGCTGGGCGGCAACGCGGCCGCCGTGGTGCACCAGGACGCCGGGGACCTCGACTGGGTGGCCCAGCGGCTGGCACTCGGCGCCTTCGCCTATGCCGGACAGGTGTGCATCAAGGTGCAGCGCATCCTGGTGCACCAGCCAGTGTACCAGGACTTCGTCGACCGGCTGGTGGCCGCAACCGCCCGTCTGGCTTGTGGTGACCCGCTCGACCCCAAGACCGTGGTGGGGCCGATGATCGATCCCGCGGCCGCAGACCGGGTGGAGAGCTGGACCCGCGAGGCGGTTCAGGCCGGCGCGACCACCCTGCTCGCGGGCCGCCGCGAGGGAACCGTCCTCACCCCCGCCCTCCTCGCCGAGGTCCCCCGCGACTCCAAGGTTTCCTGCCGCGAGATCTTCGGACCGGTGTCGATCGTGGCGCCGTACCGAACCTGGGACGAGGCCCTGGCCGCGGTCAATGATTCGGAGTTCGGGCTCCAGGCCGGGGTATTCACCCACGATGTCAATCGGATCTTCCAGGCGTTCAACCGGCTCGAGGTGGGCGGGGTCATCGCCAACGACTTCCCCACCCTCCGGGTCGACAACTATCCCTACGGGGGGGTGAAGGATTCGGGGTTCGGGCGGGAAGGCGTACGCTACGCGATGGAAGAGATGAGTGAACCCCGGATGCTGGCGCTGAATCTGAGCCGTTGATGCTGGATGGCGCTGGCCGTTGGCCGTCAGCCCAGCTTCTTCAGCTCTGCCAGCAGCTCCCCATTCTCGCGTCGCTGGCCGGTCGTCGTCTCGGCATGGGTCCAGCGCACCACCCCCTGCCGGTCGATCACCACGTAGGAGCGGTTGGAGTGGAAGCGGTCCTCCAGCAGGGTGCCGTAGCGCCGACAGACGTCGCGCTTGAAGTCGCTCAACAGATCGACCCCGATCTTCTCCTTGGCCTTGAATTCCTTCAGGCTGGGGATGGCGTCGACGCTGATCGGCAGTACCACGGTGCCGAGCTGCTGGAACTGGGCATAGTCCTCGGTGAACGAGCACATCTCGGCGGTGCAGGTGCGGGTGAACGCCAGCGGGAAGAACGCCAGCAGCACATTCTGACCCTGGAGCTTCGACAGGGTCACGTCGGCGCCCGCGGTGGACGGCAGGGTGAAATCAGGGGCTGGAGTCCCCGGAACGGGCAGCGGCATGGGAGCATCCAGGGCTGGGAGAGGCGGAACAGGACGGGGGGCGGACCACGAGGATCCGCGCCCCGAACCGGATCACTTCGCGGCGCTGAAGCGGCGGCCGACTTCGGTCCAGTTCACCACATTCCACCACGCGGCCACATAGTCGGGACGCCGGTTCTGGTACTTCAGGTAGTAGGCGTGCTCCCACACGTCGCAACCCAGCAGCGGCGTCTTGCCTTCCATCACCGGGCTGTCCTGGTTGGCGGTGCTGTACACCTCGAGGCTCTTGTCCTGCTTCAGGGCCAGCCACCCCCAGCCGCTGCCGAACCGGGTGGTGCAGGCCTTGGCGAACGCTTCCTTGAACTTGTCGAGACCCCCGAAGGCCCCGTTGATCGCCTGGGCCAGGGGACCAGTGGGCTCCCTGGCCCCGCCGGGAGCCATGAGTTCCCAGAACAGGGTGTGGTTGTGGTGCCCGCCGCCGTTGTTGCGAACCGGGCCCCGGATGGCCTCGGGCACCTGGTCCAGATGGGTGATCAGTTGGTCCAGCGATTTCCCCTGCAGCGCGGCCTGACCTTCCAGGGCGGCGTTGAGGTTGTTCACGTAGGCTGCGTGATGTTTATCGTGATGGATCCGCATCGTCTGCTCATCGACATGCGGCTCCAGGGCGGTGTAGTCGTAGGGGAGCGGCGGAAGGGTGTGGGCCATGTCGCACTCCGGAGGTTCGCGGGTGACCGGAGAGAATTCCCGGTGAAGGAATCGGAATATGGGGTGGGGTCACCAGCCGGTCAACCGGACCGAACCCGCGATGGCTCGGCCCACCGCACCGAGAACCCTTCCAACCGCCGTGCGTCCTTCGATCAAGGGATCGATTATGTATTCGGGCGCAGGGTGCGGGTTGACCTCCAACTTCGGCAGGTTCAGGGGAGGAAAGGTGTCATGACATCTGCACCTTTCACCCTGGCTTCCCAGTGCGGATCGTGATGATGCTCTCGCAGAGCCTCCTTCTGCTGCTCGGTATCTCCGGCACGGCGCGCGCTCCGGTGCGAGAACCCCTGCCGGCGCGCCAGCCCGTGGCGCTGGCGACTGCCGGGGACTCGGCGGAGTCCGCGGCCCACTACCTGGACCTCGCGGCCCGCGCTCCCATGGCTCGCGATTGGTTCCTGCTCCGGGCGGCCCGGCTCACACCGGACTCCGTCGCCCGGGGGGCGCTGTATGCCCGGATCGCGAACCCCGCCGTCCGGACCCGGATCCTGCTGGTCGAAGCGGAGCTGCGTGAAGCGGCGGGCGACCTCCAGGGGGCCGCGCTCCGTTACGACTCGCTGGGCCAGTGGATTCCCGCCAACCGGCTGTTTCTGGACGTTGCGGGAACCGCAGACCGGCGGCAGGCGCTATTGACGGGCATCGCCGCCGTGTTGCGGCAGCGCCCCGGCGCGCCTTTCGTGCCTCAGGGCATCGACCTGCTGGGCGATCATCTGCCGGAGTTGAGCCCCCCGGCATTGCTGGGCACGGGGCGCCTCGCTGCGGCTCGTGGTCTGGCGGAGCCGGCCGCGCGATTCCTGGCCCGCGCCAACCGCCAGCACCTGCTTGGGGCGGAAGACAGTCTGGCCTATGCCGCCAGTCTGAGCGCCACCCGCCGTGGCGGCGAAGCCGCCCGGATTCTGGAGCGACTGGCCCGGAACCCGGTGATTGGAGCCGAGGCGCTCTATCGTCGGGCCCGCCAGGAACAGCACCGCGGCGCCGGACGCCGGGCCCAGCAGACCCTGAGGCTCCTGTTGGACCGGTTCCCCGATGATACCGTGACTCGACCCCAGGCCCTCGCCCTGGCCGGTGACCTGGCCGCTGCCGATGGCCGCCTCGAGGCCGCCCGAGGCTATTGGGCCGAACTGTTGCGCGCCTTCCCTACCAGCGAGATGGCCGGCCGGAGCGGTTTCCAGGCGGCGCTGCTGCTCTATGAACGGGGGGACCGCGCGGCTGCCGCCCGCGAGTGGGAGACCGTGCACCTCCGCGACGGGCTGGAGAGTGGACTCGCCGCGGGGTACTGGGCCGGCCGGGCCTTCAGCGAGACCGGGGAGCCGCGCCGGGCCACCGGGCTGTGGCAGTCGGTGATTGCCCGAGACTCTTCCTCTTATTATGCCATCCTCAGCGCCCGGCGCCTGCAGGTGCCCACCTGGCGTCCCGCGCCCGGGGCGGACCAGTTTCATCCCTACCCCGACCTCGACACCACGGTGGGACGGGTGGCCGTGCTTCGGGCCATGGGAATGACGGCCGAGGCCAACCAGGAGCTGGACTGGCTGTTGGCCGAGGCGACACCCAGCGTGGACCGGGCCCTCGCCATCGCCGACGCGCTGCGCCGGGCCGGAGAGCCGGGCGCCGCCCTGGCGGCGGCCCGCCGGGCGGTGCGCCTGGGAGCGCCGGCAGATTTCCGGACCTATCGGCTGCTGTACCCCTGGCACTACGATGCTCACCTGGCACCGGCGGCGGGACCTCGGGTAGATCCGATGCTGGTGGCGGCGGTGATCCGCCAGGAATCGGCCTGGCGCACCGATGCCCGATCCCGGGTCGGGGCGCTGGGGCTGATGCAGGTGATGCCCGGCACGGCGCGGCAGGCCGCACGCACGCTCCGGGTTCCGGGATGGCGCTCGCCCGATCTCCTGGACCCGGGCACCAACCTGCGGCTCGGCACCTGGTACCTGGCGCGGTCCCTCGAGCGCTTCGGGAACGACACCGCCCAGGCCCTGGCCGCTTACAATGCCGGCCCCACCCGCGTCCCCCGCTGGGCCACCGGCGCCGCGGCCCGGGACCCGGAACTCTTCGTGGAGCGGATCGGGCTCGGGGAAACCCGGGATTACGTCCGCCTGATCCGGAGGAATCTTGAGCTCTATCGAACTCTCTACGGAGGAGCCTCCCCCTCCGGAGGACCGTCCGACTCCGGCTTCTGACCGTTCCGGATTCACCCGGTTCACGCTGCTCGCACTGGGATACCTCTTCCTGCTGACCCGGGCGCCCGTCCTGGTCCACCCCCGTGCCATCGACGACGAACAGATCTACTCCGTGGTCGCCCTCGAGATGCTGGAGGGCGGGCAACCCTACCGCGACGCCGTCGAGCGGAAGCCGCCACTCCTGTTCTCCCTGTACGAGGGTGTGTTCCGGCTCGCCGGACCTCGCAACTGGGTCGCACTGCACACCGTCGGCATCCTCTGGTCGCTGGCCACCATGGCGCTGCTGTACCTGCTGGCCCGGCGCCTGTTCGATCCCCTCACCGGCTGGGCCGCCGCCCTGATGTACGGACTGTTCCAGGCCTGGGGCGACTACCGTAACCTGGCGCTCAACGGCGAACTGCTCATGAACCTGCCGGTGGTGGCGGCGCTCACCCTCACCCTGTGGCCCTCCCGTCGGCCCCTCCGACCGGAACTGCTCCTCGCCGGCGCCCTCATTCCCGTCGCCTTTCTGCTCAAGCAGCCCTCGGGCATCGCGGCGCTGCCGCTCGGCCTGTACCTGCTCCGCCGTGACTATCGCGAACCCCGCGGCTGGCGCGTCGGGACCGCCCTGCTCCAGGCCGGGATGCTCACGGCCGGATTCGTGGCCAGTTTCGCCGTCGCGGGTCTGCTGCTGTGGCGGCAGGGTATCCTGCGGGACGCGATCTACTGGAGCATCACCAATCACGATACGCCGCTGGGGCCGACCACCCGCATCTTCTGGGACAAGCTGTTCAGCAACACCGCCTACTTCGCGGTCGCGTGCGCCCCGCTCCTGTTCGGGGCCTTTGCCTCGGTCAAGGGGGGCTCCGAGCCCGGAGCGTGGTGGGAAGCCAGACGCGCCGAGCGGGCGGCGCTGCTCTGGCTGCTGATCGTCTCCGCCGTGGGCGTCGCGGCCAGCGGCCAGTTTCTCTTTCATTACTATTTGCAGTTCCTGCCACCGCTGGTCCTGCTGGCGGCCCCCTGGTTCACGGCCGCCTGGCGGGGCGAATTCGAACTCCACCACCTGGGCATTCGCGCCTGGCCCCTCAACGCGGTCCTGCTGCTGTTCGCCGTCACCTTTCTCATGATC
This sequence comes from uncultured Gemmatimonadota bacterium, assembly GCA_937871775.1. Lineage (GTDB taxonomy): Bacteria > Gemmatimonadota > Gemmatimonadetes > Gemmatimonadales > GWC2-71-9 > JADJOM01. The sequence goes on from CALMOP010000137.1 coordinate 18,478, forward strand.
GACACCGCCGGCCTCATCCGGCAACGGGATCCCGGCCTGGCGCCCCTCTGGGTGCGGGAGAACTCCGACCCCGCCGACCGGATCTACGTCTGGGGCCAGGGCGACCGGCAGACCGGGTTCTATCTCGACGCTGAGCGCCGACCCGCCACCCGCTACATCGCACCCTTCCCCCTCACCGGCCATGTATTCGGAGGCTACCCCGCTGCGTGGGGCCGGGAGTATGAGGATGCCCGGATGGTGCCCGGGGCCTGGGATAACCTGTTCGTCGATTTCGACAGCCACCCCCCCCAGTACATCATTGATGCGGAAGCGGTGCGCCCGGCCAGCCGTTACTCAATCCGACGGTACCCTCGCCTGTGGGCCTACCTCGACCGCGAATTCCGGCTGGTCCGCAGCGAGGTGGACGGCCTGGTCTACCAGCGGATCTCCTCCGATTCGGCGGCGCGGTAGAAGGGGAACAGGGAACGGGGAACAGGGAACGGGGTCCGCATGCCAGTCATTGCGAGGGCGCGGAGCGCCCGTGGCAATCCGGCGGAGTGCCGGCAACGCCCTCAAGAGGCTCCGGCTCGGCCCAACGGGATTGCCGCGCGGCCTCCGGCCGCTCGCAATGACTGCCCAACCTGGAGTATCGCACCCCGCCTTTCCCCCGTTCCCCCGTTCCCCCGTTCCCCCGTTCCCCGTTCCCCGCGGTTCCGCAGTTCCGCAGTCCCGCACACATCCCCCACAGCCTCCGCACATCTCCCGCTTGCCCCGGGCCGGCGAAGAGCCGACACTAGGGTGTGGCCTCGTTCATCCCTCCCCGACCGGCACGTCCCTGGGCCTCCCGGGGCTCCCTGCTGCTGTTCGCCGCCAGCCTGGTCCTGGTGCTGGTCACCAGCGGGTTCGCGGTCGCCGCGGCCTGGCGCCACCGCAAGAACACCCGGCAGCTGTTGGGGGACTATGCCGCCTTCGCCGCGTGGAGCTACCGGCAGCGGCTGGCCGAGTCGCTGGGGGAAGCGGTGTGGGTGACGCTGAACCCGATCGGGCATCGGCAGCCGCACCGCTCCCGGATGATCCCCGAGGCGAGGGACCTGGCGCGCTACCGGGAGACTTCGCTGGCCCAGTGCCAGTGCGACCCCGGTCCGGCGCCGCGGACCTACTTCCGCTTCGCCATGCAGGGCGGCCCCCTCACCACCTCGGGCGACTCGCTGCCGACCCTCCTCGGCCGGGACCTCGCGCCAGCGTGCGGGGCCAGCTGCGCCAACCCGGATCGGCCCGCGGCGCAGGGATTCTGCAGATTGCCGGCGGCAGCCCGCTCGCGGCCTACGGCCTCATGCCCACCGAGTGGGGCGACACCATCGTCTACGGCTTCACCATCGACTCCGCCGCCCTGAGCACTGCCTTCGTCCGGACCTTCCACGAGGGCTCGCTGCTCCCCACCGCGGTCACCGCCGGCCGGGCCAATGAGGGACTGCTGAGCCTCGAGGTCCGGGACACCACCGGCAGGTTCCTCTATCGGGATGCGGCCTGGCCCGACGAGCGGGAGTGGCCATTCATCGCGACCGAATCGCTGCCGCCCCGGACCGGCGGCCTGGTGGTCCGCCTGACGGTGCAGCCGGCCGCGGTGCCGACCTTCCTGGCAGGCGGTCTGCCCCGCACTCCCCTCCCGCTGCTGCTGGTCGTGGGGCTGCTGGGACTCGGGCTATCGATCGCCGCGGTGGCCCAGCTGCGCCGCGAAGGCCAGTTGAGCCGGCTGCGGAGCGACTTCGTCACCGCCGTGTCCCATGAACTGCGCACCCCGCTGGCCCAGATCCGACTGTTTCTGGATACCCTGAGCCTGGGACGGTACGACACCGACGCCGAGCGGGAGTGGCTGCTGGGACACCTGGTCCGGGAGACCACCCGGCTGGAGCACCTGGTCGAAAACGTGCTCGCGATCAGCCGGCTGGAGCGCGGGACCACCGGGCCGGCGCTGCGGGAGCCCGCGGATCTCAGCCAGGAAGTGCGGGCCGCGGTGGTCGCGTTCGAACCGCTCGCGGCCAGCCGTCGCGCCGGCCTGGTGACCAGCATCGAATCCGGGGCACTGGTCGGGGTAGAGCGTGAGGCGTTGCGCCAGCTGCTGCTGAACCTGTTCGACAACGCGGTCAAGTTCGGACCACCGGGGCAGCGGATCGAGGTGACGGTCCGGGCCCGCGACGGCCAGGTCGAGTTGAGGGTGAAGGACCAGGGCCCGGGCGTGACCGCTGCCGAGCGGGACCGGATCTGGGAACCGTACTACCGTGGCCAGGGCAATAGCGTCCGGGCGGTGGGGGGTAGCGGCATCGGTCTCGCCATCGTTCGGGACATCGTCGCCCGCGCCGGGGGTACCACCGAGGTCCGCTCCCCCGCAGAGGGCGGTGCCGAGTTCGTGATCCGGCTGCCCCGGCTGAATCCGGATCGTCCATGACCGACACCCGGATCCTGCTGGTCGAGGACAACGCCGACCTGGCGGACGGCCTGCGCTACAACCTGGAGCGGGAGGGCTACGCGGTCCGGATCGAGGGCGACGGCCGGGCCGGGCTGCTGGCGGCGGAGAGCTGGCGGCCCCAGCTCATCCTGCTCGATCTGATGCTGCCGGGCATCAACGGCTTCGAGGTGCTCGAGGCGCTGCGGGCCCGGGGTGACGCCGTGCCGGTGATCATCGTGAGCGCCCGCTCCGAGGAAGCCGACAAGGTGCGCGGCTTCCGGCTCGACGCCGACCAGTACGTCGTAAAGCCGATCGGCCTGCTGGAGCTGCTGGAACGGATCCGGGCCCTGCTCCGCCGCCATGCAGCCGGAGGCAGGGTGGCGGTGACTCCGCTCCGGTTCGGCCGGGTGACGGTCGATCCGGCGTCCCGCGCGGTCACGGTGGACGGACTGGCCGTCTCCCTCTCACCCAAGGCCTACGAACTGATGCTGGCCCTGGTGCAGCGCAACGGGGCCGTGGTCACCCGGGTCCAGCTGCTGCAGGAAGTCTGGGGCTCTGCCGGCGATGTCCAGACCCGGACCGTGGACAGCCACATGGCGGAGTTGCGCCGCAAACTCGAGTTGAACCCCGCCGAGCCGCAGCATTTCCTGACCGTGTGGAAGGTGGGGTACCGGTTCACCCCCTGAGCGGACCTCTACCAGCTCCGCACAGTTCCACCACCACTCGGCGTCCACCGATCCGTATCGTGGAGCGACCCTTGAATCGGAGATCTCGCATGTACCGGCTCGCTCCCACGACTCTGCTGCTCCCTGCCCTCCTGCAGGCCGCCCCACTGGCAGCCGCCAGTGCCCCCCGTGACCGGATGCTGGTCTCGCCTGCCTGGGTGGTCGCCCACCGGGCTGATCGGAACCTGGTGCTGCTCCACATCGGCGACCGCGCCGGCTACGACAAGGAGCACATCCCCGGGGCCCGCTACTTCAGCAACCGGATGATTTCCGAGACTTCCGGCACCGGGCTGGTGCTCGAACTCCCGCCGGTGGCCCGGCTCGACTCGACGCTGTCCAGCCTGGGCATCGGGAGCCAGAGCACGGTGCTGCTGTACTTTGGTGCCGACTGGGTCAGCCCCACCACCCGGACCTGGTTGACGTTGCAATATCTCGGATTCGGTGCGCGGGCGGTGATCCTCGATGGCGGCCTGCCGGCCTGGAAGGCCGCCGGTCAGCCGGTGACCACCGACGTACCGCCCCCCGCTGAGTCGGCCCGGCTCGCCTCGCGGGCGAGTCCGGACCAGGTCGTGACCGCCGATTTCGTCCGGCGGCAGACCGGGCAGCGGGGCTTCGCGCTGATCGATGCCCGGGACTGGGAGTTCTACGGCGGCTTCGAGGCCGGCGCCAACGACCGCACCGGGCACCTCCCGGGCGCCCGCAGCGTGCCCTACACCTCGGTCGTGGACAGCGCCAACCGGTGCCTCCCCGACTCGAGCCTCCGGCGCATCTTCCATGAGGCCGGGGTGGCACCGGGCGATGAGATCGTGGCCTACTGCCACCTTGGCCAGCAGGCGACCGCGGTGGTGTTCGCGGCCCGGCTTGCCGGCTACCGGGCCCGACTCTACGACGGCTCGTTCCAGGACTGGAGCAATCATGCCGAGTGGACGCTCGTGGGCGCGCTCCCGTTCACCCGGGGCAGCCTCATCTCCACCGAGGACCTGGCCCAGCGCATCACCCACGACGACGTGACCGTGATCGACGCCCGCAGCGACCTCAACGGGTACCTCGCGAACCATCTTCCCGGCGCCCGCTACCTCCACTACGAGACCCTTCGCGCCCTGACCGGTGGTGTCCCGGCCGGTATCATGACCCAGGCCAGCTACACCGAGATCTGGTCCCGGCTCGGCATCCGCCGGGATCGGCCGGTGGTGGTGTACGCCAGCGGCGAGAACCAGAACTTCAATGCTACCTTCGTGGCCTGGCTGCTCACCGGGTTCCGCCACCCGGAGGTGTACCTGCTCGATGGCGGCTACGCCAAGTGGGCCGCCGAGAACCGGCCGCTCAGCCGCGACTACCCCGAGCTTGCCGCCGCGACCTATCAGGCGCCCGGCTTCGTCCCCGACCTGATCACCGGCGAGCACGTGTCACACAGCCTGGGACAGGACTGGTCGGTCCTGGTGGATGTCCGTCCGCCGGATCAGTACGCCGGGACCGCCGGCCCCCAGGCCCGGCGGGGCCACATCCCCGGGGCCATCAGCCACTTCTGGATGGATGACCTGGAGAAGACGCCGGCGGGCACGGTATGGAAGTCGGTGGACGCCTTGCGGGCAGCCTACACGGCCCAGGGGATAGTGCCTGACAAGCGGATCGTGCTGTACTGCAATACCGGCACCGAGGCCAGCCACGCCTACTTCGCGCTCCGGTTCCTGCTGGGCTACCCGCAGGTCGCGGTCTACGTCCCTTCGTGGACCGAGTGGGCGGGTCGGGACCAGTATCCGGTCGAGGTGAGTGCGAAGTAATGCGAGCCCGAGTACTAAGTACCGAGTACCGAGTACCGAGTACCGAGTACTCAGTATTCGGTACTCACCCCCCGGGCCCCAGACGTTGACAGCACCCGGACGGTACTGTAACATCGAGTCACAATTGCCCTCGTGGTCATTTGCCGCGTATTGCAGCCACGTTAAACAACTGCTAAAAAGCGTGACGCCCGCGGCCCTTCGCCGTGGGCGCGGGTGTTTGGGGCGTGGTGCGTGATGCGTGACGCGTGGTGCGTGGCACCGCATACTGAACGAGACGACAACGAGATCTTGATCGTCCGACGCATCACGCATGACGCATCACGCCCCACGCATCACGCATCACGCATCACGCATCGCTGACCCCGAGGTAGCACCCCGATGACCACCCTGTCCGCGACCCGCCCCGAAGCGCTCCCGCTGCGCTGCCGGCAGTGCAAGGCGGACTTCCCGGCCGCGCCCACGGCCATCTGCGAGGAGTGCCTGGGCCCGCTGGAGCCGGTGTACGATGCCGACCGTACCCTGCCGGACGCTGCCACCATCGCCCGGCGGGCGCCCTCGCTGTGGCGCTACCGGGAATGGCTGCCGCTCCGGGGCGAGATCGTGCACTCCCCCGACACCGGCTTCACTCCGTTGATCGACGCACCCCGTCTCGCCGATCGCCTCGGCGTCGGCCGCGCCTGGCTCAAGAACGACGCGGTCTGCCATCCCTCCCTGTCGTTCAAGGATCGGGTGGTTGCTGCCGCGATCAATGCGGCCGCGGCCTTCGGGCTGGACACCATTGGCTGCGCCTCCACCGGCAACCTGGCCAACGCGGTCGCCGCCCAGGCGGCCCGCGCCGGCCTCGCGGCCTGGATCTTCATCCCCGAGGACCTGGAGTTGGCGAAGGTGGTCGGGACCGCCGTCTACCGGCCCAACCTGGTCCGGGTCCGCGGCACCTACGACGACGTCAACCGGCTCTGCGCCCAGGTCGCGGACCACTTCGGCTGGGGTCTCGTCAACCTGAACCTGCGGTCGTATTACGGCGAGGGCTCCAAGACCATGGCGTTCGAGATCGCGGAGCAGCTGGGGTGGCGCCAGCCGACTGCGGTCATCGCCCCCATGGCGGGTGGCTCACTGGTGACCAAGCTGGCGCGCGGCTTTCGTGAATTCCGGGAGGCAGGCCTGGTCTCCGGCGACCCGCCCCGGATCTACGGCGCCCAGGCCACCGGGTGTGCCCCGATCGTGCGGCTGGTGGAGCGGGGGGACGGCCAGCTGGTGCCGGAACAGCCGCGCACCATCGCGCGGTCCATCGCCATCGGGAATCCCGCTGACGGCGGCTACGCCGCCGAGACCATTCGCGGCTCGGGCGGCTGGGCGGCGGCGGTGAGCGACCCGGAGCTGGTCCAGGGAATCCGCACCCTGGCGGAAGAGACGGGAGTGTTCACCGAGACGGCGGGTGGCGTCACGGTGGCGGCGGCCTTCGCTCTTGCCGCGGCTGGACACTTCCGGACAACCGACGAACTGGTCCTGTGCATCACCGGCAACGGGCTCAAGACCATCGAGGCCCTGGGCGGCGTGCTGCCCGATGCCCCGGTGATCAACGCCCGGCTCCGGGAGGTGAAGGAGCTGGTACGTGCCGCGACTCCCGCCCTCGATCCGATCGGGACACCCTGAGATGCCCGTCACCCTGACCCTGCCGGCGGTCCTCTCCAAGCTCGCGGACGGCAGCCGCGAGATCGCATCGGCCGGCCAGACCGTCGGCGAGGTGATCAACGACATCGCCCGGCGCTACCCCAGACTGTCGCCCCGCCTCAAGGACGAGCAGGGCGCGCCCTATCCGTTCATCACGATCTACCTCAACGACGAAGACATCCGGCTCAAGGGCGGCTTCGCGGCCGCGGTGCGGGACGGCGACGAGCTGACCGTGGTGCCCGCGATCGCGGGAGGCTGAACGATGACCCGCCCTCGTGAGCCCCTGGTCACCGGCGAGTTACCCGCGCTGGAGCAGGCGGAGATCCTCCGCTACAGCCGGCATCTCATCCTGCCCGAGTTCGGCCTCGAGGGGCAGCGGCGGCTGAAGGCGGCCAGCGTCCTGCTGGTCGGCGCCGGTGGCCTGGGATCGCCGCTGGGCCTGTATCTCGCGGCCGCCGGGGTGGGACGGCTCGGGCTGGTGGACTTCGACGCGGTCGACTTCACCAACCTCCAGCGTCAGGTCATCCACGGCACCCGGGATGTGGGGCGCTCCAAGCTGGCTTCGGCGCGGGACCGGATCGCCGACCTCAACCCGCACGTCGCCATCGAGGGATACGAGACCCGGTTCACCGCGCGCAATGCGCTCGAGATCGCCCGGGACTACGACCTTATCGTCGATGGCACCGACAACTTCCCCACCCGGTACCTGGTGAACGACACCTGCGTCCTGCTGGGCAAGCCCAACGTCTACGGCAGCATCTTCCGGTTCGAGGGTCAGGCCTCGGTGCTGGCCACACCCGACGGCCCCTGCTACCGCTGCCTGTTCCGCGAGCCACCGCCCGCCGGCCTGGTCCCCAGCTGCGCCGAAGGCGGGGTGCTGGGCGTGCTGCCGGGACTGATCGGGATGATCCAGGCGACCGAGGCGATCAAGCTGCTCACCGGCATCGGGGAGACCCTGGTCGGCCGGCTGCTGCTGGTGGACGCACTGAGCATGAAATTCCGGACCCTCAAGCTGGCACGGGACCCGCTCTGCCCCGCCTGCGGCACCAGGGAACTCCGGGAACTCATCGACTACGAGCAGTTCTGCGGCATCGGCGAGCCCGCCGAGGACCACGCCAACGGCGTCGGGGAGCTGACGCCCATTGAGCTGGCGGCCCGGATGGAGGCGGGCGACGATTTCGACCTGATTGATGTTCGGGAGCCGAACGAGTGGGAGATCGCGCATCTCGAGGGAGCCCGGCTGGTCCCGATGGGGACGCTGGACCAGGTGCTGACGAGTCTCAACCGCGCCCGTGAAGTGGTGCTCTACTGCCGCAGCGGCGCCCGCAGCGGTAAGGCGGCCGCCCGGCTGTACGCCGCCGGTTTCCAGCGGGTATGGAACCTGACCGGCGGCATCCTGCGGTGGAGCGACGACGTGGATCCCAGCGTTCCGAAGTACTGAGCATCGCCTTCTCGCGGAACCGCCCATTCGGATCGCACCACTGGAGTAGGCTGTGCACCCCCGCATCACCCGCGTTGAGGTCCCCGCGCCCTTTCGAGTGACACTCGACTTCGCTGACGGCTCCCGAGGCACGGTTGACCTGTCCCCCTGGATTTCAGGCCGCCAGGGGGTCTTCGCCGCCCTCCAGGACCCTGGCTCCTTCGCTCAGGTCAGCGTCGACGTGGAAGCCGGAACCATCGTCTGGCCCAACGGGACCGACCTCGATCCGGATGTACTCTTCGAGGCCGCGCAGGGGGCGAACGTCGGGTCGGGCCGCAGCCCGAGGATTGAGGTGGCGGTCATGGGCTTCAGCGACGCGTTCACCCCTTCCGCTTCGTCCGCAACTCAGCGAGCCGGGCCTTGACGATGCGCTTCACCAGCGCGGCCGGCACCGGCTCCGTCAGCGGGAAACGGATCGTCCCCTTTGAGATCTGATACTTGTTGAGGGCGGCCCCGGCGGCCCGCCTGGCGGCAGCCGTGAGGGGGTACAGGCTGACATGGCGCTTCCATGCGGCATACCACACGAACGGCCGACCTTCGAGACGGAAGGCCGGGATCCCGTAGCCGAACCCATCCACGGCGCCTGGCGCTGTGGAGCGGATGACCTCGCGGAGTTTCCGCAGGTGCCGGCGCCCAGCCGGGGGCAAGGCCGCGAAGTAGGCGCGGACCTGGGAGCGGGCCCGTGCAGCGTTCCGCTGTGGCGACGAGGCGGCGACCACATGACCTCACAACGGTCAGGGTGGGAGATTCCCTCTACGTTGCCCCTGCCCCACCCGGGCTGGAGCCCCCGGTCTGGAGTTGACGCTCAATCCGTCGATCCGGGATGAACCACATCAGCGCCACGAACGCGAAGAGGCAGGTGGCCAGCCAGGGGAGCCAGAGGGCCACGGGAATCGCGACCAGGTAGGTCAGGCGGGAGGCGAGCCCCTTCCGGTCGGCGCCGACCGCCCGGGCGAGTGGGGACTCCGGCCCGTCCGCGGCGACGATGGCCCACTGCAGCAGGGTGAAGGCGCTGGCGCACATCAGAAGGTCGATGCCGTACAGGACCGTGGGGATCGGCGCGAAATGATTCTCTCCCATCCAGCGCGTCCCGAACGGCATCAGCGATAACCAGAACAGCAGGTGCAGATTGGCCCACAGCACGCTGCCCGTGACCCGCTTCGCAGCGTGGAGCATGTGGTGATGATTGTTCCAGTAGATCCCGATGTAGAGGTAGCTCAGGACGTAGGACAGGAAGACCGGGAAGAGCGGCCGCAGATCCGAGACGGCGGCCCCGTGCGGCACCCTCATCTCAAGCACCATGATGGTGATGATGATGGCGATCACCCCATCGCTGAAAGCCTCCAGCCGCCCCTTGTGCATCGTCTTCCTGGGTGGAGGGGAGCCGCTCTGCAGCCGCAGCATGGCGTCTGGAGACCGGTCGAGCGCCATTCCGGCGCCGACGGCTCACCGGGCGATGGGGTATGGAGCGGACCGGGATCGAACCGGTGACCCCCTGCTTGCAAAGCAGGTGCTCTCC
>CALMOP010000138.1 GCA_937871775.1 uncultured Gemmatimonadota bacterium
AGTGGATGTACGTCAAGAACACGCCCGGGAGCCTCCTGGCGCGCACCCTGCCGGCCCTGCTGATCATGACGGGGGTCCTGTTCGGACCCTCGCTCGGCTACCTCAATAGCGACCGCGCGGGCCATGGCTGGGCGATGTTCGTGCTGCGAACCGGGGTCCTGTTTGGCAGCAGTTTCGCGGCCATGGGGATCTGCGGCTGGGACTGCAGTCCAGGGTCCGGGGATGCCGTGGCGGGGGCGGTCATCGGGCTGGCCGGGCTAGGCTTTACACTGGGGTCCGCGATCCACGATATCGCGACGGTCAAGCGATCGGTGCGGGAAACCAATCGGGCGCGGCAGCGGGTTTCGGCCGCGGTCCTGCCGACTTACATCGCGGCAACCGGGGCCCCTGGCGTGGCGGTGCAGGTCACGTTCTAGGGAGTGGACCCGAACCCTGTTTGGCAGGGCCGCACGGGATCGCACCCGGATGCCCGCGCGGCTCAGCCGCCCTGGGCGCTGCCCGAGCTGGCGGCAGGCATCACGATCTTCTCGGGCTCCGGAGTGAAGTCCTCACCAGGGTTGATGAAGCGGTCCCGCTCCAGCCGATACTGTTTGTCGTAGAGCTGGCGGTAGCGGCCGCCCGCGGCGAGCAGCTCGCGGTGAGTGCCCCGTTCGACGATCTCCCCCCCTTCCAGCACCAGGATCTGGTCGGCGCTGACGATGGTCGAGAGCCGATGGGCAATGACGAAGGTGGTGCGGCCCTGCCGCAGCGCGCGGAGCCCATCCTGAATCAATCCCTCGCTCTCACTGTCCAGGCTGGAGGTCGCCTCGTCCAGGAGCAGGATGGCCGGGTCGGCGAGGATGGCCCGGGCGATGGCGACCCGCTGGCGCTGCCCGCCGCTCAGCTTCACACCGCGTTCCCCCACCACCGTGTTGTACTGTTGCGGGAACTGCCCGATGAATTCGTCGGCGTGCGCGATGCGGCTGACCCGCCGGATGTCTTCCATGCCGGCTTCGGGCCGGGCAAACCGGATGTTGTCGGCGACGCTGCCATCGAACAGGAAGTTGTCCTGCAACACGATGCCCAGATGGGAGCGGTAGTCACGCAGCCGGATGCCGGCGAGATCCCGGTCGTCCACCAGCACCCGACCCGATTGGGGGCGGTTGAACGCCATCACCAGGCTGATCAGGGTGCTCTTGCCCGAACCACTGGACCCGACCAGGGCAGTGGTGCTGCCCGCCGGGGCATGGAAGGACACCCGCTTGAGGACCGGGACCTCACTGACATACTCGAAGGTCACGTTGTCGAAGCGCACGTCTCCCCTGATAGCTCCTGCCGGGGCGCGCTCCCGATCCTCGTCGTCCTCGGTGGTCATGGCCCGGAGCTCGCGGATCCGGTCCAGCCCCGCGAAGGCCTCACTCACCTGGGTGCCGATCGAGGCAATCTGCACCAGCGGCGCGGCCACCATGCCGGTGAAGAAGATGTACATCACGAAATCGCCCAGGGTCATGGTCTGGGCCAGGATCGCCCGGCCGCCGATGACGATCATCAGGGCCCCGATGGCGCCCACGATGACGGCGGTCAGGGCACTGAGACCGGAGATGGCGGTCATCGAGCGGGCGACGTTGCGAAACAGCCGGTTCACGCCCTTGGTGAAGGTGTACTGCTCCCGCCGCTCGGCCACGTAGGACTTGACTACCCGGATGCCGCCCAGGGTTTCCGCCAGCCGGCCGATCACCTCCGCGTTGATCTTGCTCCGCTCCCGGAACAGCGGCCGGAGCCGGGTGAACGCGTAGGCCATGCCGCCGCCGAACACGAGCAGGGCCAGCAGGGTGATGGAAGTGAGGTGCCAGTTGAGGTAGAACAGCACGCCGAGGGCAATGGCGGCGGTGATGCTGCCGCCGACCAGCTGCACCAGTCCGGTGCCGACCAGATTGCGCACCCCTTCCGCGTCGCTCATGATGCGGGAGATGAGGATACCGCTCTGGGTCGCGTCGAACTGGCGGATCGGCAGCCGGAGCACGTGCTCCTGGAGGGCCCGGCGCATCTCGGTGACGGCGCGCTGGGCCGCCACGCCGAGTACCTGGGTGAGCGTGAACGAGGTGGCCGCCTGCACCAGCGTGGCCGCCAGGACCGCCAGCGCCAGCGGCAGCAGCAGTTCCTGCCGGCCGCCGCCAAGCACGTGATCGATCAGGTATTTGGAGCTGGCCGGCAGCACCAGCCCGCTCAGACGGTTCGCCAGCAGCAGCGCCATCCCGAGCGCCAGCCGGCCCCGGTAGGCCCAGATCAGCGCCCGGGCCTCTCGCCACGCGGCCGCCGCGGATACCCTCTTTTTCTGCTCAGCCATGACACCCGTCGGGACGAAAGCCGGATCGAATCTAAGTGAGGCCGGCGTTCCGTGCAGGCGCGGGGATCCAGGGGCGCGGGCGGTGCCGCTGCTGACAGTGGTCCCGACCTACATCATCTTCTACGTGGTGCAGCCGATGCCCGGCGCGCTGGTGGGCCGCCAGATCGCCTTCGACGGCGCGCTCCTCCTGCTCCTCGGGGTCACGGTAGCCGGGTTCTTCCGTCAGCCATCCACCGGACGCTGAGGCAGGGTTGCCTTCCCCCGGGGCCGGTCCGAGCGTTAGTTTCGCGTATGCGAACCTCCCTCTGCTGGATGCTGGCGCTTACCGCCTGCGGCGGTCACGCCGGGACCGCGCCGCCCCCGGTCCCCGTGACCATGACCCTGCCCGAGTCAACCGCGGTCCTGGACGCGGCCACCGGCGCCTCGCTCACTGGGGCGGACCTGGTCCGGCGGGCGGCGGCCGCGGACTTCGTCCTGCTCGGCGAACTGCACGACAACGCCTACCACCACCAGGTCCGGGCCGCGCTGCTGACCGCCTCGGGCAAGCATCCCGCAGTGGTCTTCGAACAGTTTCCGGAGACCAGTGCACCGATTCCGCCGCCCGAGCCGGGCCAGGACCTGGAGGCGTGGCTCGATGTGCACGGCTTCGACCGGACCGGATGGAAGTGGCCGCTGCACCAGCCGGTGGTTGATGCCGCCCTGGCCAGTGGCCGGGCCATCTGGGGCAGCGGGATCTCGCGGGACGAGATTCGGGTGGTGTTCCACCAGGGAATCGACGCGGCCCCCGAGGGCCTGCGCCGGCTCATTGTCGACGCGCCGCTCGACCAGGCCGGCCGCTCCGCCATTGAAAGGGAGCTGATCGAGGGGCACTGCGGCAAGCTGCCTCCGGAGATGCTGCCGGGCATGCGGGCCGCCCAGAGCGTCCGGGATGCCTCCATGGCGCAGGCGCTGCTGGCCGGCGGCGCGACCGGGCCGGCCTGGCTCATTGCGGGCAACGGGCATGTCCGGATCGACATGGGTGTCCCCCGCATGCTGCACCATGAAGCGCCGGCCAGGACCGTACTGGTGGTCGGGTCGGTGGAGCGGGGGACCGATGAGGCCGTGCCCGGTGCAGAGACGGCTCGGCGCTACGACCTCATCCTGGTGACCCCGCCGGCGGGCCGGCCCGACCCCTGTGCGGGGATGTAGCAGATCAGCCGTCAGCGTTCAGCCGTCGGTCGTCAGTCGTGAACGTCACCCCAAATGATTATCGAGACCCATGAGCATTGGCATGCGGCTGTACCTGGCACCCGACTGCGACCTCAGCGCCTTCGCTGGAGCGCCGAAGACGCTGCAGCTCTGGCTCCGGTCTCACCATCCAGGCCCGGACGTGACGCTGCACGAGTACTGGCAGGACCTCCACAACATCCTGGCAGGGGAACCGTTCACACCTCCGGTGACGGGCCTGATGCCGGCCGGCGCCGCGTGGATCTATCCCACCGCCGCGGATCGCGGCGCCCACGCCTTGTCGTCGACCGCGACCGAGCAACTGCTCCACGCCCTCGATCAGGTCGGCCGGCCACAGGTGGAGAGCTACGTCCGTGGGCGCCGCCGGGCTGCCGCCGGCGGCGACTCCCCGGAACTCACCCCGGAGGAGGTTTCCTCGGACACGGAGCAGCTGCTGCCTTATCTGAGACTCCTGCGGGAGGCATGTGCCCTGGCGGCGCGCAAGCGATACGGCCTGCTCATGGCGTTGTGGGAGGAGGATGCGTGATGCGTGATGCGTGATGCGTGATGCGTGATGCGTGATGCGTGAGCGAAGATAACCGTCGCCCTGTCGCCCCGACGCCCCCGTCTACTGCCAAATCTGATACTGCTCCAGTTTTCCGTCCGGCAGAGTGAAGGTCGACAGGCTCAGGGTCTTGTCGCCGTACCGGATCTCGAACCGCCGGCCGATCATGCCGCCCCTGAGCTGCTGACTGAGTGACACGAACGCCGTCGGTGCGCCAAGCCGGCCCAGGCTTGCCGCGAAGTCGGCGATTGCCTCGTCGCTGAAGTAGGCGTTGGCGTTGGGGCTGAACAGCGCCCGGTCGATACGGCCCCGCTGCAGGCCCGCGAAGATCGCCCGCGCCTGAGCCACCGCCTGATCGGTGGCCGAGTCGGTCGCGCTGAACAGCTGTTGCGCGATCCGCTGAGCGATGGCCCCGGGCGCACCGGTGGCGTCGAGGTTGGCCAGCACCACGATGGCGGTGCGGTCGTCGGGATAGACCAGGTTGCTGGCGGTGAACCCGGACACCTCGCCCCCATGGCTGAGGCGCCGGCGGCCCCCGATACTGTTGACCGCCACCCCCAGCCCATAGTGGGTTCCCATTCCGTCCCTCAGGAGCACCTCGGTCTCCAGTTCCCGGTAGGACGCGGGGCTGAGTACTGTCTGCTCCATCAGCGACACATCCCATCGGGCCAGATCCCGGGCCGTCATGGCCAGCCCCCCGGCGGCGAACAGCCACCCGGGGGCTTCCTTGGGGGCGGGTCGCACCGGACCGAGGGCAAAGCGCCGGTAGCCCGTCGCGTCGTCCGGCCCGAGCGGTCCGGCGTCGATGTTGGCGATCGACTGCATACCCAGCCGAGTGAAGATCCGGCGCTGCAGGAAGTCCAGCAGCGGCATGCCGCTGGCCTTCTCGACGATCAGCCCCGCGATGACATAGTTGGTGTTGCTGTACTGCCAGCGGCTGCCGGGCTCGAAGTCGAGCGGCTTCGCGGCCCACTCGTCGCAGATCTGGCGGGGAGCCACCGGCTGCAGCATCGGCGGCATGACATAGTCCTGGGGCCAATAGTCCTGGTAGCCCGAGGTCATCGACAGCAGCTGGCGCACCGTGACCTCGCGGGCCCGGGTCAACTCCGGCAGCCAGCGCGCCACCTTGTCATCGAGACTCAGCCGCTTCGCTTCCACCAGCAGCAGGATGGCGGAGGCGGTGAACTGCTTGCTGATCGAGCCGATGCTGTAGCGCATGCCAACCGTGGCCGGACGCGCTGGGACGAGCTCCGCCACGCCATAGGCGTGGAGATAGGCGATCCGCCCGTCCTGCACCACCGCGATCGAGGCACTCGGGGCGCCACTCGAAGCCAGCCCTTCGGTGACGGCACTGTCGATGGCCGCCTGCATCGCCGCCGGCAGCGGCTCCTGCGCTCGCGCCGGGCTGGAGAGGAATGCCAAGGAGAGCCACGGCATCCAGGCCGGGAACCGGAAACGGCGCATCACGACTCCAGGGTGAGGAATGGGTTCGCGAACGAACCGGATCTCACAATGCACCGATCAGGGGATAGTTTCAATACCGGCTCCCGCCGCGCGCTGCCGTCGGCAATCGTCTTTCAGGGGAGACTCTCCATGCGACCCACCAAGCCGGTTTCCTGGTTTGGCCGTCTGGCCAAGGCCACCGCCCGGATGACCGGGCGACCCATGACCTTCACCCTGGCACTCGGCATCATCGTCGCCTGGATCGCATCGGGACCGCTGTTTCACTACAGCGACACCTGGCAGCTCGCCATCAACACCGCCACCACCATCGTCACCTTCCTGATGGTGTTCCTGATCCAGAACACCCAGAACCGTGACGCGGAAGCGGTGCAGGTCAAGCTGGATGAGCTGCTCAGGGCCACACAGGGGGCCCACAACGCGCTACTGGACCTGGAGGAGCTCGAGGAGCGCGAGCTGGACCAGATCCGGGCCGGCTACACCCGCCTGGCTGCGGAGGCCCGCGCCACCCTTCGCGCTGGAGGACAGGATACCGGGGTACCCGAGGTGGAGCCGCCTCCGAAGCGGTCCTGAGGCGGACACACCGATCCCCACGATCCGGGTCGTGTGCGGACGACTCGAGTTCGCGTTGCAGATCGTCACGGGGCTGGGCTCTGGCGGGACCGGGGCCCGCGCCGTGTGATCCCGGCCGGAAACCGAGGCACCCCCGGCTCCGTCCGTGCTCCGGGCCCGATCAGTAACCCGATCGCACCGACTCCCTAACAGTTTGAGTCACCATGCCACCGCTGCTGCCACGGATGGGGTCAGAGCTGCCCCGCCGCCTCAACCTGTCCCGTGTCCTCCCGTTCATCCTGGCCTGCCTGTGGTTCGGACCCGGCGTGCGAGCCCAGACCGCACCGGATTCCGCGGCGGCGCAGACGCTCGCCGAGGGCCGGCGGCTCATGGCCGCGCGACAGTACGACTCGACCGTGGCACTGCTCGAACCCCTGGTGCGCCGCGACTCGACCTACGCCGCGGCCCTGCTGGTGCTGGGGAACGCCCATCGCCGACTCGGGCACCTCGAGGTCGCAGCCACGCTCTACCAGCGCGCGGCCGGTCCCGGCACCACGATTCCGGCCTGGCGGGCCCTGTTCGGGCTGTTCGCCGAGGCGGGGCGAAATGATGAGGCGTTCCGGTGGCTGGAGCTGCTGCGGACCAGCGCGGTGGTCGATCTGTCAGGCGTGGCCGCCATGCCCGAGGTGTCCAGGCTCAAGGGAGACCCCCGCTTCGATCTGTTGCAGCCGGACCGGATCCGCTTCGAGCCGGCATTCGTGGAGCCGGAGGCGCACATCATCCAGCAGTGGCGCGGTGAGTCCCCCGGCGACGAATTCGGCTGGATCGCCCGTGGCATCGGTGATGTCGACAATGACCTGGTGACGGACGTGGTGATCTCGGCGACCCAGAACCCGCCATTCGGATCGGCTCGAGGGCTGGTCTACGCCTACTCCGGCAAGACCGGCCGACTGCTCTGGAAGCAGGAGGGGGATTCCGGCGCGGTACTGGGGACCGGCCTCGAGTCGGCAGGAGACACTGATGGTGATGGCGCAGAAGACGTAGTGGCCGGCGCACCCGGGATCAACAGCGTCCTGGTCTTCTCCGGCCGCGACGGGCGGCAACTGCTGCGGCTCCGGGGCGACTCGGTGGACGGCGATCTCGGCGCGGCGGTCTCCGGGGTCGGCGATGTGGACGGAGATGGACGCAGCGATATCGTGGCTGGCGCCCCCAGCAGCGCCGCGCACGGGCCGGGAGCCGGCCGGGTTTACGTCTTCTCCGGTCGCGACGGCCGCCGGTTGGCCACCCTGGATGGGGAACGCCCGGGTGATGGCTTCGGGTCCACGGTCGGGGGTGGAGGTGCACAGGTGATCGTGGGCGGGGCGGGTGCCGGGCCGCGCAGCAGCGGCCGGGTCTACCTGTACCATGGGCTCGAACTCAAACCCCGGTTCGTCGCCGACGCCGATGCCACCGGCAGCGCCCTCGGCGGAATGTTCGTTTCCGTCCTGGGCGATGTGAATCGCGATGGGGTGCCGGACATCTATGCCACCGATTTCAGCAACACCGCCCGGGGACCGTCCACGGGAAGAGCCTACGTCTATTCAGGCACTGACGGCGCCAGTCTGCTGACCCTGACCGGCGACCTGGCGGGCGAGGGCTTCGGGATCGGTGCCGGCCGCACCGGTGATCTCAATGGCGATGGCAGCGCCGACCTGGTGGTGGGATCGTGGCAGTACGGAGCGGTGGCCTGGTCGGGCGGCCGAGTCCAGGTACTCTCGGGGAAGGATGGCAAGGTCCTGCAACGTATCACCGGCAAGGTGCCGGGTGAGACGCTCGGGTTCGACGCGGTGGCCATTGGCGATGTCGACGGCGACGGCAAGACCGACTTCCTGGTGACCTCCGCCTACAGTCTGGTCAACGGCAACCGATCGGGACGGGTGTTCATCGTCGCCGGGAGTACCGGACCGGCGCCTTGAGGGCCGCGATCCCAGGCCCTTGATCTCCACTTGACGCGGTTGAGCGAGACTGGCTCTTGCCCCCTCACAGGAGCTTCAGGTCATGAGCCTTCCCTTTACTCGCCTGGTTGCGGCCATCGTGCTCTTGCCCGTACACCTGGTCGCCTGCACCGAGTGGTACGTCGTCAACACCTCGCCCAGGGAGCTGGTCGAGTCGACTCACCCAGGGCGCGTGCGCGTGGACCAGCGCGACGCTACACGCATGGTCATTGATTCGCCGATGGTTCAACGAGACTCCCTGCAGGGTCGCAACCACGGGCAACCAGCCGCCGTGGCCATCGCGGACATCTCGGTCGTCGCCGTGCGCAAGGCGAACCCCGTCAATACCCTGCTCCTTGTCGGCCTGGCCGTGTTTATCATGGCTGGTGTATCCGCTGGCGTCGGGGGGTATGATGGCGGGAGCATATCTCCATAGTCGCTGGTGATGCCCCTCACCAGCGCATGGGCCAGTCGGGGGGCGGCCGTCGGTTGTCTCGGCGGCCTCGGAGACTGTCACCCCGGATCCGGGGCCGGTGGATGATCACCTATCGCCCGGCGCCGATACCGAACCCTATCCCCGTCACAGACCGGCCTGTAGATTGACCTGGTTGACTCACAGTGTCAGCCAGGAGCGATGTCATGTTTCTCTCGACGGGGGCGGTTGACGGTATCGCCACCCTGGTCCAACCGTGGGCGACTTTTTATGCCGACCGCCAGTGGCTCCAGACGATCATCATGTTCGCGCACCTGGCGGCGATCTTCCTGGGCGGTGGGTTTGCCATGGCCACGGATCGCGACACCTTCATCGCGGTGCGTGACGCCAGACTCTCGGGTCATATCCGTCACCTCGGGCGCCTCCGTACCATCCACAAGCCCGTCATGCTCGGGTTGATGCTCGCCCTGGGCAGCGGCTTCCTTCTGTATCTGGCTGACATCGAGCATTTCAACGGATCGCCGGTGTTCTGGATCAAGATGGCACTCCTCGCGGCCCTGCTCGGCAACGGGTACCTGCTCAAGCGGACCGAGGAAACCCTGAGTACCGGCAAGCAGGACGCTCCCCATCTCTGGGATCGGCTATGGAAGATTTCGGTGGCGAGCATGGTGTTCTGGCTGGCCGTGATCCTGAGCGGCACGCTGCTGGCCAGTGAATGATGAGCCCCGCCCCCCGCGTCCCCGGCCCCCCCTGCACCGGCTGCGACACCGGCAACAACCGGCGCGAGTTTGTGGGCGAGCTCGCCGCCATCGCTGCCGGAGTGGCGGGAGCCCTGGGGATCAGTC
This sequence comes from uncultured Gemmatimonadota bacterium, assembly GCA_937871775.1. Lineage (GTDB taxonomy): Bacteria > Gemmatimonadota > Gemmatimonadetes > Gemmatimonadales > GWC2-71-9 > JADJOM01. Next base: position 9,362 of record CALMOP010000138.1, read on the forward strand.
CGGGCCGGGCGGCCGCGCTATCTATCGATCTCGCGCACGGCCTGTCGGTGCGGGGTGACGAGGTGGCCTACGGGATTCCAGCCCCGGACGAGGTGGTGATTGACAAAGACCACGAGGTGATCCTGGCGCGATCCGAGCAGACGGTATTCGCCTTCGGGCTGTCCTGTCCCCACGAGAAGACTCCGCTCCGCTGGCAGGAAGGGTTGCATCGCTTCCAGTGCCCCAAGCACAAGAGCAGGTTCCAGCTCACTGGGGCGTTTGAGGAAGGCCGTGCCACCCGGAGCATGGATCGCTACCGGATCCGGCGGGAGGCCGACAAGGTCGTGGTGGATACCGGCAAGCTCTACCGGGAGGATCAGAATCGAGATGAATGGATTGCGGCCGTGGTGCGGCTTTGAGGACGTCAGGGCGCTGATGGGCGCCGCAGGTCTCGCGATGGTCCTGAACCTCACCCTAGGTACGGGAGGGGCGGCAGCCCAGGATGCCGTCGATCGGCACGAGGTCACTGAGCAGGTCTATACCGGCTGGAAGTATTTTCAGGTCTACTGCGCCCGCTGCCACGGCGACGACGGGCTGGGCACCATGGCGGCACCCGACCTGACGTATTCGCTCTCGGAGGAGGGGGGCGTGACGGCCGACTCGTTCGCCGTGGTCGTGCGCAACGGCGCTTCCAGCCCGTCGGCTGCGTCGGACCAGAAGATGCGCGGTTTCGAAGACCTGCTGGGCCAGGCACTGATCGACGCCCTCTACCGGTATCTCCAGGCCAGAACCGACGGCTCTCTCGCACCCGGCCGGCCTCACCGCGCGCCGGCCACGCCATGATCATGCATAGTGGCTGCGGTACCTGAGCGGCTGGTCGAGGCCCTTCGCGGCCGCTACTCGCTCGAGGGTGAGCTGGGGCGCGGCGGGATGGCCACCGTCTATCTCGCCCGCGACATCCCCCAGGGACAGCCGGTGGCCGTCAAGATCATGCATCCGGCCGTGGCCACCGCGCTTGGCGCCGAGCGCTTTCTCCGTGAAATCGAGATCGCGCGGTCGATGGCCCACCCGCTCATCGTGCCGCTCTTCGAGTCGGGCGAGGCCGGTGATGCCCTCTACTACATCATGCCGTATCTCGAGGGCGAGTCGCTCAGCGCGCGACTCGAGCGGGAGCGGCAACTCCCGCTCGATGATGCGCTCCGGATCACGCGCGACGTGGCGGAGGCCCTTGGCTACGCCCACGGCCGGGGCGTGCTGCACCGCGACGTGAAGCCCGAGAACATCCTCCTCTCGGGAGGACGCGCCCTGGTAGCGGATTTCGGGCTGGCCCGGGCCATCGGCGCCGCGAACTACCAGAAACTCACCCAGACCGGGATCATCGTGGGTACCGTCTACTACATGAGCCCCGAGCAGTTGAGTGATGACCGTGACCTCGACCAGCGCAGCGACATCTACAGCCTGGGCTGCCTCCTGTACGAGATGATTACCGGAGGCCCCCCCTTCACTGGTCGGTCGCTCACCGAGTTGGTCACCCGAATACTCCGCAACCCGGTTCCTTCGGTTCGGGCCAAGCACCCCAGCGTACCCCAGGCGGTCGATCAAGCCATCAGCCGAGCCATGGCCAAAGCCCCGACGGCACGATTCGCCACCATGGAGGAGTTGCTGGCCGCGCTGCCCCAGCCGGGTGCGTGATCGAAGGGCCCGAGTGGTCGGCTTGACGCCCCATTCTCGGGGCCGCAGCTTTGGCCCCAAAGGAGCAGCCCATGGCCCGCATCCCGTTCACCGGTAACTACCAGGACCTGTCCTCGCAGCGCGGGTTCCAGTTCAAGTTCCTGTGCGAGAAGTGCGGCAACGGGTACATGTCCACGTTCCAGGCGAACACGCTGGGCACCGCCGCCGCCGCCGCCCAGGCCGCCGCGTCACTGTTCGGCGGCATCTTCGGCCGCGCTGCCCAGACGGCGGACACCATTCAGGCGATGGCGGCGGGCCCCCAGCACGACGCCGCTCTCGATGCCGCGGTCCGCGAGATCAGCCCGATCTTCAAGCAGTGTACCCGCTGCGGCAACTGGGTCTGCGAGCCGGTCTGCTGGAACAAGAAGGCGGGCCTCTGCGAGTCCTGCGCCCCGGACCTCGACGAGGAGATCGCCTCGGCGCAGGCCCAGGCGGCCCGCGAACAGGCGACGGAAAAGGCCCGCGGTGTGGACTACCTCGGGCAACGGAACCTGGCGCAGGTTTCCGCGGCCGTGTGTCCGAAGTGCGGCGCCAAGACCCAGGGTGGAAAGTTCTGCCCCGAGTGTGGCGCATCCGTCGCGGCCAAACGCAAGTGTACCCACTGCGGCGCCGAGGCCGACGGGACCCCCAAGTTCTGCCCGGAGTGCGGCCAGCCCTACGGAGCCTGAGGTGAGCGGCGAGTCGCGGCGGGCCCAGGCGGCCTTCGCGTTCCAGGACGGCGGCGGTGTCATCACGGCGAGTGGCCAGACAGAGGCGGTGATCGAGGACGGCGGCCTTGCCGCCGGACCGATCACCGTGGCGTTTCTGGACGCCGACACCCTCTCCGCGGAGGACTATCGCATCGAGATCGAGTGCTGGCCCGCCGGCCGGCTGGTGCTCACCCAGCTCGGGCGCCAGTTTGACACATTCACCGCCGAATTGCAGCGCGCCCGAAACCAGGCTCGGGTTGCCGGGTTGCTGGCCCACGGCGTCGCAATGCCGACGGTGTTCCCCGCCGCCGTCCTGGGCCTGAGCAGTGCCCGCCCGGTCGAGTGCCAGCTGTACGACACCCATATCACTCTGGTCCCCAGGGATGGCGACCCCTGGCAGATCCCGCTCGGCACGCTCACCGGCGTCGAGGTTGGTGACGAGCCGCCAGCCGTGCACCTGGTCACGGCCCAGGGCCGGACCGTCCTCGGTCTGCTCGGTCGGCGCCGGGATGAATTTCACCGCGAGGCTTCGGAGCGGAGCCATGCGCAGGCTCGGGTGCTCGAGTCGCTGACGGGCACGGCCATCTTTGCCGACGGCCAGGGCGTTGAGCGGTCAAGGGTCTCCGGTTTCGATGCGCTGGTCGAGCGGTGGACCGTCCCTGACCGGGCCGCCGGTGCCGCGACCCTGATCGCCGCGGCACGAGGGGGCGAGCCGCGGCTCGGCTTTGTCCAGCTGCTCGATCCCGAAGCCGAAGGGATGCAGGAGTTGCCCGCCCTGCCGGAGCACTGGGCGTCCTTTCTGCTGATACCGGTCGGTCCGCTCACCGTGCTCGAGATCCTCGCCGGCCCGGCGGCCGCGACGTATGTCTTCGGGGCAGACATCGAGAGCGTGAACCGCGATCTGCAGCTGCTGCACTTCCGCCGCGGCGCGCTGGCCCTGCGCGGGAAGGAGGCCGAGCCCGCGCCTGGGAACGGTTACCGGCTGGCACTCCGCAGGCTGGAGCCCCTCAAGCGCCTCCGGGCGGCCACCCGGGCTCGAATCGTCCACGGCGACGGCTGGGCCACCGGGTTGGCGAAGGCGCTGGGGTAGAGCAGCAGCCCCGCTCGCCGGCGCTCTACTCCATCCGGCCCGGGAGGCTCGGTGAGTAGATCCCTCGCTGCGCTCGGGATGAAGTGGACAGAGATGAAGTGGGTGGCGCGCGTGGGGACCCCAGGTCCCACCGGTCGCGGCGCCCGACTTGGGCAGAGCTTCCCTGGCGCGCGCGGCAGGCGCAATGACAGCCCAAGGACTTGAGCCCCAAGCCGGCTACCCGTTCGCCGTCAGCACCCCGGGCAGCAGGGGCTCGCACTGTACCGTCCGCGGTCCGTTGCGATCGCAGGCCGCGTAGCGCATGAACCCCCGGTCGCCGTTCCCGGCCCAGTCCCGGTAGTCCTCATCCTCCGCGTACATGGAAACACCGGCGTGTTCACCCTTCGCATTGAGGATGTAGAACGTGAGGCTGAAATTCGGCTCTCCATTGGGCCGGCGCAGCCGGCGTTCGACCGTGTTGGCCCGGACCCGGCGGAGCGCCTCCAGCCCCGCGTCCTTGGGGTGCATGCCGCGGCGCAGGTTCTCCACGATGAAGAACGATGAGAGCCCGTACAGGTTTGCTTCTCCCCGTCCGGTCGAGCCCGCCGCGCCGACGGCGCCGTCCACATACAGTCCGGCTCCCAGAATCGGCGAATCGCCGACCCGACCCGGGATCTTCCAGGCCAGGCCGCTGGTGGTGGTGACTCCGCAGATCTCGCCCCGGGCATTGATGCCGTTGCAGTTGATGGTCCCGTGAACCACCCGGGAGTTCAGCAGCCCGTCCCGAAACAGCGAATCCAGAATCCGCCGGTCCAGCTCGGAGCGCTGGTCCGGGTCGAGATAGTGGCTCGGGTCGGAGCGCCGCTTCCACTCGCGCCACGCCTGCCGGGAATGCTCGGTATTGAGGTCGGCCTCGATGGGAAACCCGAAGGCCCGGGCGAACGCCTGGGCGCCCGGCCCGACCAGCAGGTGATGATCGGTCTGATCCATCACCGCCCGGGCCACCAGGGAGGGCGTGCGCACACCCTCCAGTGCGGCCACTCCACCGGCTCGGCGCTTGGGGCCGTGCATGCAGCAGCAGTCCAGCTGCACTACCCCATCCGCGTTGGGCAGCCCGCCGTAGCCGACGGAATCATCCTCGGGATCCAGCTCGACGATGTTCACGCCCGCGATGAGGGCATCGAGCACGTCGTGCCCTGCCATCATCCGCTCATAGGCCGCCTGCACACAGGTGGCACTGCCCCCGTTGCGGTAGTAGTTGCCGTTCATCGAGGCGATCACCACCGGGTCCGCCGCCGCGGACCGCCGCACCCATGGGGCGCCCAGTGCCGTCGGGGTCGTCACAGCGCTGGCCACGACACCGGCCGCGGCACCCTGCTTGAGAAAATCACGACGAGACACGGACATGCTCGGCTCCGGGCGGTCTGGGGGTCGCCAAGAATGGGGTCTGCGGGCGCTCTCGGCCAGTGTCGGGCTCAATCGCCCTGCCTGGTCCACCGCCTTGGCCGGGACCGGGGCCGGCGCTAGGATGAAGCGCCGTCGGCCAACCCCCACCCTCCCGCGGATTCGCTGGTGACCGCTGCCGATCTCAAGGGCCGGACCTTTCTCGTTACCGGTGCGAATTCGGGTATCGGCCGCGCCTTGGTCGAAGCGCTCGCCGCCCGCGGGTTCTCCGTGGTGCTGGCGGCGCGATCCGCCGAGCGAACCCGTCCGGTGCTGGACCACCTCAGGCTCCGACACCCCGGAATCGATGCCCGGTTCCTACGGCTCGACCTGGCGGACCTGACTTCGGTCCGCAAGGCCGCGGCGGACGTGCTGGCGACCGGCCAGCGGCTCGATGTCCTGGTCAACAACGCCGGGATCGCGGGCACCAACGCGGTGACGCCCGATGGCTTCGATCGGACCTCTCAGACCAACCACATCGGGCCTTTCCTGCTCACCAGTCTGCTGCTGCCCCGTCTGCTGGAGTCACCTGCCGCCCGGATCGTGAATGTGTCCAGCGTGGCCCACCGGAAGGTCAGGCAACTGGACTGGTCCGGGTTGGAGCGGCGTGCGGCACCCCACCGGAGCGGCTTCCGCGAATACGCCATGACCAAGCTCATGAACGTCCTGCATGCCAAGGAGCTGGCCCGTCGCCTCGCGGGTACTTCGGTCACGACCTCGTCTCTCCATCCCGGGGTCGTGGCCTCGAACATCTGGCGGGCGCTGCCGGCTCCCCTCCAGTGGCTCATGAAGCTCTTCATGGAGAGCAATGAGCAGGGTGCGAGCACCCCGCTGTACTGCGCCACCGCCCCCGAGGTAGCAGGCCAGAGCGGGCTCTACTTCGACCGCTGTCAGGCGGTTCACCCCAGCCGTCTCGCCCAGGACCCGATCCTCGCGGCCGAGCTGTGGACCAGAACCGAGAGGGCCATTGCCAGCGTCGGGTGACCGCAGCGCCGGTTCCGTGACGATGGCACGAGGCGTAGATTCACCGCGGCCCTGCTTCTGATTGCGCCTCAACCCTGCGCGGGTTCACCATGAGAATCATCGCGGCGCTCGCCATCCGGATCGGCAAGCTGTTGCTGGGCTTGCTGCTCGCCGCAGCGGGATATGTGCTGTTCGCTTCCATGTGCGGATCCAATACCCACCTGGACGGCGCCTGGCTGGGCAGTCTCGGCGGCGTCCTGATCGGACTCCATCGCCGCACCCCCCGGCCCCGGCTGCTCACGACCGCGGCTGGCGTCTGTGGCTCGGTCGCGGGGACCCTGCTCGAGCTGATCGGCAGCGGCTCCTGTGCCGGTCTGATAACGAGCCTCGCCGCTGGCGTCACGATCGGCTTCGGCCTGGGCCTGGCCGCGGAAGCCGTGTTCCGGGCCACCGGTCGCGGAGAAGTCGCTGTCAGGAACGCCAACTGGGACGCCATCCGGGAGGAGCATCAGCGCTCGATTGAAAACTTCATCGCCAGGGCAGAGGCCATTCCGGACTCCGCCTGGGAGGAGGCTTGCGCGGCGGCGAAATGGTCTCCGGCCCAGATCGCGGAGCACCTTCGGCTCACCTACGCGGTGATCGGTGACGAGTTGGCCGGGGGCACCGGGATCCGGATCCGCACCAGCTGGTGGCAACGCCAGCTGCTCCGCTTCAAGGCGCTTCCAATGATCCTGAGTCAAGGCACGATCCCCCGCGCGGTCCTGGCGCCACGGGAGATCCGTCCCGGGTCAGGTCCGTTTCCCAGCCCCCAGGTGCTGGCCGCGCTCCGCGCCGGGGCCCGATCCGCCGAGGCGGTCCTGACCACCCAGCAGGGCGGCCGAAACGGCGGCATTACCCACCATGTCTTCGGCCGACTCCGGCCGGCGGAGGCCCTCCGGTTCGCAACGGTCCACAACAACCACCACACCGCTCAGCTGCCCCGGGAGCAGTGAGCCGAGGTGGCGATGTCCAGACCGTTCCTGACCGCGCGCTGGGAGAGTCTGCTGCTGCTCAACTACGACTGCCCGCCCGAGCTGCTGGAACCGCTGGTTCCAGCGGGGACCACCCTGGACCGGTGGCAGGGACGCACCCTGGTCAGTCTGGTGGGGTTCCGCTTCGCCGATACCAGGGTCCGGGGCATTCCGATCCCGTATCACCGGACCTTCGAGGAGGTCAACCTGCGGTTCTACGTCCGCCGGTCCGCTCCCGACGGCAACGTGCGCCGGGCGGTGGTGTTCATCCGCGAGCTGGTCCCGCGGTGGGCCATCGCAACGGTTGCGCGACTGGTCTACAACGAGCCCTACCTCGCCGTGCCCATGGAGCACCAGGTCAGCCTGACCTCCAGCACCGGCGGCGCGGTCCGTTACGCGTGGCGGCATGCCGGCATCAGTTACAGCATGAGTGCGAGCGTGGCCGGGCCCGCGCAGCCCTTGGCTCGTGGTTCGGAGGCGGAGTTCATCACGGAGCACTACTGGGGCTACACCCGCCAGCGGGACGGCACCACGCTGGAATACCGGGTGGACCACCCACCGTGGGCGGTGTGGGAGATACCCGACGCGACCTTGCACGGCCGGACCGACTGGCTGTATGGACCCGAGTTCGGGCGGCTGCTGGCCCGGCCGCCGGCGTCGGCGTTTCTCGCAGTGGGGTCGGAAGTGTCGGTCTATCCCGGTCAGCGGCTGCAGCCGGAAGTCTCCAGCAGCTGAGCCCGCTCACGGGATCGAGTCGATCGCGGCAGGAATCGAGCGGCCAGGGAGGCGCATCGTGCGGACCTTTCTGGATCCAGCGGAGCGGGACGGCCTGCTCCGGCGCTTTCGCTCACTGCACCCCGAGACGCCGGCTCGGTGGCCCGAGCATGCCTCCTTCGGGGCCATGACCCGGCAGCGCTGGGGCTGTTTCTGCTACCGTCATTTCGACTACCACCTGCGCCAGTTCGGCGCCTGATAACTGCTCCGGGCCCTGCCGCCCGACTCACAACCCTCCCACCGTGATGCCGCCCGTCAGCGACCCGAACTGGGGCTTCACGGTGTCCGAGGTGTATACCGTGACATACCGGGCTTCGACGAACATCCCCAGGGCCCGGGCTCCGAATGAAAGCCCGGCTCCGAGATTCAGCGCCGGGTCGGTCCGGGAGAGCTCTCCAAAACCGGGGCCCTCCTGATGGGTCCTGATGTAGCCGCCGCCGCCCATGACGTAGATCCGGTTGGGCGAGCGCCGGGCCCCGATCTGAAACACCCCGCTGACGAGCCCGCCCACCTCGGTCTGGGTTCCCTCGGCGATGCTGATGCCGTAGTGCGCGTACATCCCTTCCAGCCGGAGTCCCAGCGCGGCCGAGGCCGCCGGGTAGTAGGTCAGGCTTCCGCTGCCCAGCCACCCCTTGTTCACCAGGTCCGAAAATGATCGCACCGGCACCGAAGCCCCCCCGCCCAGCGCGAGTTTGATATCTCCCTGCGCCGCAACGGCGGCAGGGGCGACGACGACCGACGCGGCGAGCGCCAGGAGACCGCGGAAGCGCATGGAACGGAACCTCATGGGGGTGGGGGGCTACTACAGATGGCATGGCCGCAATGCCGGGCGCGGTAATGGGGGTCACACCCGGCCACCCGGTGGACCGGGAATCGCGTTGCCGGCCCCTGCCCGCCCGGCTAGGTTGGCTGGGTGGGAGCCCTCCCGGGGTGTTCGAACCGGTCCTGGGGCGCCCTTCCGGTCCACCTCCCCGGAGGACCACATGCATCCCCGCAGCCCCGTTGCCGCCGCCGCATTCTGCTGTCTCCTGGCCTGCAGCTCACCTGCGATCGATCAGCATTCGCTGCCGGCAGGGCTGGTCAGTGCGCTGGGCGCCCTCCCCTGGGATGAGTCGGTGCGTGGCGCCGCGGTATGGTGTCCGGCGCTGGCCCCCTGCGACACCATCGTGGTCGACCCTCGGGTGGTCCGGCTGCCCCATCCTGCCCCGGTGTTCTTCGTCCCCGCGTCCCGGCCCTCCGCCCTGGATCTGGAGCTTACCCCGTTGCCGCGGCTCACCGCGCTGGCCAGGCGGGGTCGCACCATCCGGTACGGCAGCTGGACGGCGTGCCTGGCCCGGCGGCACGACGCGGCATGGTCCACCTTCAGGACCGCCTGCGTGGCGCTGGCGGTGGCGGGTGACTCGCCCCGCAATGACACCATCAACCTGGCGTTGCTGGCGTTGTCCCCCGCACAGGGTCTGAGTTGGCCCCGACTGCGGCTGACTGCAGCGTCCGGCGGCTGGCAGGCCACGGTGCTCTCCATCGGTGGGGAGTGAGGGCCACCACCCATGAGCCGACCCGGAAGCCTCACCGCCCTGATCACTGATATCACGTCTCTCGACGTGGATGCGATCGTCAACGCGGCCAACACCGAGCTGGCACCTGGCGGCGGCGTGTGCGGGGCCATTCACCGGGCCGCCGGTCTGGAGCTGGCGGCGGCCTGCGCCCTGGTCAGACCCTGCCCCACCGGCGAGGCCCGGCTGACGCCGGGATTCCGGCTCAAAGCACGTCACGTCATCCATGCCGTGGGACCGATCTGGCATGGTGGTCATGCCGGCGAGGAGGCACTCCTGGCGTCGGCCTATCGAAACTCACTCGCGCTGGCGCAGGCCGCGGGACTCCGGAGCGTGGCTTTTCCGGGGATCAGTACCGGGATCTACGGCTATCCGATCAGCCGCGCGACCGAGGTTGCCGTCAGAACCGTGCGAGAGGCGGTCCGGGATCCGGGATCCCTTGCGGAGGTTATCTTCGCGTGCTTCAGCCAGGAGCTGCTGGCGGCGTACGCCGCCAGCGGAGTTCGGACCGCGCCCTTGGCCTGAGCCGATCCGCCACATTCACCGAGCCTTCCCATGACCCCTGCCCGTGTTTCCTCTCGCCCCTATCTGCTCACCCTGATCGTCTGGCTGGTGGCCGCGCTGGCGCTCGGGGCGTCCGGCCGGCTGCAGGAGCTCCGTCCACCGGTGCCGCAACTGGTCCTCGTCGGGCTGGCCGCGGCGGTCATCCTCGGGGCGGTGGTCGGGGGGAACTTCCGATCCTGGCTGTTCGGATTGGGATATCGCCAGCTGGTGGCGTTTCATCTGCTCCGCTTTGTGGGAGCCTACTTCCTGGTGCTGTACGCCCGGGGTGAGCTGCCCTTCGCCTTCGCGGTCCCGGGCGGGTGGGGAGACATCGCCGTGGCGGTCTGGGCCCTGGTACTGGTGCTGCTCGTGCCACGGCTCGAAGCCCGGACCGGGGTGGTCGCGGCGTGGAACGCGGCAGGTCTGCTCGACATCCTCTTCACGGTCGCCACGGCCAGTCGACTCGCCTACGCCAACCCCGACTCGATGAGCCCGCTGCTCCGGCTGCCACTCAGCCTGCTGCCAACCTTTCTGGTGCCGCTGATCATCGCGACCCACGTGATCGTCTTCTGGCGGCTATGGGTGGAGCGGTTCTGAGGGTCCTTACAGCGCCGTGAACCACCCCATGGCGCCCCGCTCCGCCAGGCGCGCCTGGTGGGGGTGGAACATGTAACGACCCGACTCCGGCAGCCGGAATTCGAGGATGGCCCGCTCGGTGGGTGCCAGGGTCACCACGTCGGTACGCGCCGCGGGCGTGCGCCCGGTGCCGCTCGGGTATACATCGAAAACCTGGGCATGAAGATGGAAGGAGATCACCGGCTCATCGGCCACCATGTTGAGCAGGTAGACCCGGACCAGCTCCCCGACCCGGACCCGCAGCGGGTATTTCATCTGGAATCCGGGGACGCCATTCCAGCCGAAGAGGTCGCTGCGACCGTCGCCATCGGTATCGAATCCGCCCAGCACCAGCGCCAGCTCCTTCGCCGGCGGGCGCCCGCCGGGCGGGTCCACCACGAGCAGGCCGTAGAGCCCGCGCGAGATGTGCTCCGGCGCCGGTGTCATGTCGCAATGGTAGGGATGCAGGCCTGCCGGTGCGGCCCGGAACTGGACCCGGCGGGTGCCGCCGGGTGGGAGCGGTTCCCAGCCATCCACCGCGACCTCGTGGGCCCCGTGGAAGTGCAGGTTGTGGGGGCGGGCGCCGCCGTTCCGGAACTCGATGTTGACCGTTTCTCCGGCATTGGCCCGGAGCAGCGGTCCCGGAATCCGCCCGTTGAAGGTCCAGGCCGGCAGCACCTGGTCCTGGCTCACCGCGACGTTCAGTTCCTCGACCTCCAGCCGGTAGTGCCGGGGCCCCGCAGCAGCAGGCGGAAGCAGGGTGAGGTCGTCGAGCGCCTGGGGCCCAAGGTCAGGTGGCGGCCCTGCCATGGCACCGTATTCGGCCGATTCCAGCAGTCGGGGCGAGTCGGCCGCCAGGCTGGGCCGAGGCCGGCGCCCACGGAGCCCGGCCCAGACCCGGGCTCCCGTCAGACCGCCGGCCGCGCCGAGCGAAAGCCACAGCAGATCCCGGCGGGACAGCCCCACTAGAAGTCGCGTCCGAAGGGAATCGCGACCAGTGCCAGCACCGCCAGGTACAGCAGCAGGCCTCCCAGCAGCCCCACAAAGCGCCAGACCCAGGGGTGCCGGGTGCGCTTGCGGAAGATCCGGAGATCGAGCCACACCCACAGGAACAGGATCACCGGCACGGCCAGGAAGGTGGCGTTGTTCATCAGCCGGGTGAGGAGGCTCGGGCCGATGCGCCGCTGGTCCGCGAGCAGGTCCGCTGCCTCCACCGGCAGGGCTGCCTGGTCGACCTCGAAATGCAGGCTGTCGAAGACGTGGACCGCGATCCGGACCGGAGCGCTGCGCGGGTCGGGCATCAGTGGCTGGTCCGGCGGCACCGGCTGGGTCTTCCAGTCGGGGAACCGGGCCGACTGGACCAGGGTCCCCCGGACCAGCACCAGTGCCGTGAATGCCAGCGGGTCGAAGTCGAGCGGCAGCCGGATCCCGGAGCACCGCTGCAGGTGGGTCAGTCCCACCGGCACCGCGACCGATACCCGGTTTCCGGCATAGCAGTTGTTCATGCTCATCGGCCCCGACTGGGCCAGGTCGGCTCGGCCGGAGCGGAGTACGGTGTTGTCGCGCACCACGTTGTTCTGGGCCGGGTAGAAATTCCGGTCCAGCATCGGGGTCACCAGGATGCCGTACTGATCGTGGTCCGCGATGACGTTGCGTTCGACCCGGTTGCCGATCCCGCCCCCGATGATGATGCCGTCGCCGAAGGCCAGCCCCGGCAGCGCCCAGGCCGGTGCGGTTCGGCTGCTGTTGTGATGCACAGCATTGGCCGCGATGACCGTCTCCCGCTGGGGAGCCTCGAGCTCGATGTCCAGGGAGGCCGGCACCAGTCCCGCGCGGTTGTTCCGCCACACGCTGCTGACGATGTACAGGTCCCCGCCCGAGTTGGTCCCCGAGTACCCCAGGGCGTTGTGTTCCGCAAGGACTCGGCGGATTACCGTGCGGCAGGGATAGCACTGTCCGATGTAGAAGCCTGCGTCGGGGGACCCGGATGCGTAGGAGTCTTCCAGCAGGCCGTCGCTGGAGCCGAAGGCGTAGATGCCGTAGTCGCCGTTGTTGTAGGCGGTGAGATAGGCTCCGCGGAACCCGGTCACCCCGCTCCAGTAGAATCCGTTGAGTCGGGCGTTCCGGGCGGTGAGGTTTTCCAGCGCGACCGCATCGGCGAGCACCGCGATGCCGTTGGGCCGGAGGAACTCGCCGTCGATGACCACCCGGTTGCGATCGGTCCCGCGGATCACCAGCGATGGGGTGGTGACCGTCACCTGCTCCCGGTAGACCCCGGGCTCGATCAGCACCAGGTCGCCCGGTGCGGCGGCATCGACCGCCGCCTGGATGGTGCGATAGGCCGCCGGAACCAGACGGGTGACCCCGCTGGCCGCGGCCACGACCGGGATCGCCCCCCGCGGGCTCGGCGTGTACGCAGCGTCACCCACCACGATGACCCCGGCCATCCCCTGGCCATCGCGGGTGCCGTGGAAGGTGCAGTAGTAGTGGTAGACCCCGGCGCTGTCGAACACCACCGTTTCTTCCCCACCCGGCTTCACCTCCAGCGGGGTGGACCAAGCCGAGTCCAGGGCGGTCGCGTTGTGAGTGCTGGCGCCGAAGTTCATGAAGATCACGCGCGCACCCACCGGGACCCGGGTCACCGGCGTGTTGAACGCGTTGTCGATCATGCTGACGAAGCTGCCGGGACGGACTTCTCCCTTGCAGCCGCAGAGCAGGCAGAGCGCGAGGGTCGCCAGCCGAAGACGCATGGATTGGATCGAGGGGTGGATTTGGGAAAGGATAGGGACGGGCGGGGAAGGGGGAAAGGGGGCGCCTACCCCTCCGGAAACCCATCCGGATTCTGGGACTGCCACCGCCACGCGTCGCGGCACATCGCGTCGAGGTCCCGGGAGGCCTTCCACCCCAACTCCCGCTCGGCGCGGGAAGCGTCGCAATAGCAGCTGGCCGCATCCCCGGGTCGCCGAGCCACGATCTCGCAGGGGATCTTCCGGCCGCTGGCCCGCTCGAAGGCCCGCACCGCCTCCAGCACGCTCTGACCCCGACCGGTACCCAGATTATAGGCCGTGCATCCGGCGCGGCCCGCCAGTGTCTCGAGCGCGTTGAGATGGCCCAGCGCCAGGTCTACCACGTGGATGTAATCGCGGACGCCGGTACCATCCGGAGTGGGATAATCGCCCCCGAACACCCGGAGCCGGGGCAGCTTGCCCACCGCGACCTGGGCAATGTAGGGAAAGAGATTGTTGGGGATGCCGTTGGGATCCTCCCCGATCCTGCCGCTGGGGTGAGCGCCCACCGGATTGAAGTACCGGAGCAGCGCAATGGTCCAGGTCGGGTCGGCCCGGTACAGGTCCCGGAACACCTGTTCCATCATCAGTTTCGAATGGCCGTACGGGTTGACCCCCGCCAGGGGGGCCTGCTCGGTCACCGGCACGCTGGCGGGGTCCCCATAGACCGTCGCCGAGGAGCTGAAGACCATGGTCTTCACGGCGTGGGCGATCATGGTCTCGCACAGCACCAGGGTGCCCGTGATGTTGTTGTGGTAGTACTTGAGTGGCTGCGCGACCGACTCGCCGACCGCCTTGAACGCCGCGAAGTGGATCACCGCCTCGGGTCGGGTCTCGTGAAAGACCCGGTCCAGCGCGGCGCGGTCCAGGATGTCGACCCGATCGAACCGGACCGGACGGCCCGCCAGTTCGCTGACGCGGCGTACCGCTTCCGGCTTGCTGTTGCTCAGATTGTCCACGATCGTCACCTCGTGGCCGGTCCGGAGCAGCTCGACGGTGGTGTGGCTGCCGATGAACCCGGCGCCGCCGGTGACCAGAATGCGCATGGACCGCCTCTACCGCCCTTCCGGCATCGGGCTCCCCGCCGGGGGCGTGGCATTCACCTGGGCGCCGAACAGGCAGGCATCGCGGAAGCTCGGGTCCTGGATCTCGTTACACAGCGGGGCCCGGGCAGCGAGGCCGTTGCGGAGCACCGCGATCTCCTCCCCCACGCTTTGATAGCAGTGCAGTTGGTTCCGCTGGCCCGGAATCACCTTGCAGAAGGCCAGGCCGTCCCGGTAGTCCGCGGTGACGTCGATGAAATTCTTCACCACCCCCTCATAGCACCACGGCTGGTACCTGGGGCTGCCGGTGGAGCAGAGCCGGATCGATTCCTGGTGATTGCGCGCCGTCTGCCCGCTGACGTCGGTGCCGGTGCCAGCGTAGCAGTCCTGGCGCCACCTGGCGGGGGCGCTGTCGCAGGCCTGGAAGGTGCGCCGGAAGTCGTTGTTCCGCAGGAACAGGATGACCGCGGGCTGCATGCGCCAGCAGTCTGCCTGGTAGCGCTCGCCCAGCCTGGAACAGGGATAGAAGGGATCGGTGCTGTCGATCGGCGCGAACTTCGCGGCGGCCGCATGGTGCATGGCACCGGACATCTGCATCGCGCCGTGGTCGTGCCCCGCCATCAGCGTCGTGTCCTGCGGGTGGCCGTCCATCGTCGTGGCGCCGTGATCGAGGCCGGCCATGTCCATGGAGCCGCCGGAGGTGTCGGCAGCGTCGCCCATCACCATATGGGCCATGCCGGGATCCTGGACATGGATGATGTTCTCCATGAACGCGCCACCGTAGCACGACTGCCGATCCCAGCCGGTCTCGAGCAGGTCGCACCCTTCGAGAGCCAGCCGCAGATCGTGGCCATGGTACATCGTCAGCCCATGTCCCATCCCGTGCACGCACTGGAACCGCAGCCACTGGTTCGCAGCCGGGTTGGCGTACTCCTGGCAGACCGCTCGCACTTCGTCGGGGCCGACCCGTGGGACGCTCAGCAGATAGGTCTGGATGACGCCATGGTAGCACCCCGACTGGAGGATCTCGGTGCAGCTCTTGAAGGCACCGCGCACGTCCCGCGACTCCTTGAACGCGGTGATCCCGATCATGTGGGTGTAGTCATGACCCCCGAGCTCGACGTCCCGGTCCATGACGCTGAGGCGATTCAGGGTCCCCATGGCGAAGCGAGTCCCGCGCTGCTTGCGCAGGGTCAGGAGCTGGGTCTGGTAGCAGGTGGTTTTCGCGTGCCCCTCAAGCCGGGAGCAGCGTCCATAGAGCGAATCGGCCACGACGAGGGTGTCCGCCCGAGGGAGGCGCGGACCGACGGATGGAAGCCGCACCCCCAGCGCCCAGGCCACCACCCGCATGTCCAGCCGCGCGGCCCCCGCCGCGAACCCGCCAGCGAAGAGCGTGATGGCGGCCAGGACCAGATTCAGTCGTCGCATCGGGGATAATGGGGCAAGAGATGTTCGGCTATAGCGTTGACCACGAAACCTAGTGCGGCGGGGGGGTAGGGCGGTAGGCGGTGGGGGCGGCAGGGGCGGTTGCAGGGGCGGAGCAATGCTCCGCCCCTACTGCTCCGCCCCTACCAACGCCCGCCCGCCCCTAGTGATGCGCCGTCAGATCCAGCCCGCCGCCGGCCGGGGCCTCGCGCACGACCCCGACGTTTGGAGCGTAATACTTGTACTCGACGCTGCCGTCCGAACCGGTCTCCCTGATCTTGACGCAGTTGGTGTAGGTCCCGGCTGGGACGGTCACTGTTTCACTGACCGACAGGACCTCGTCATCCTCCCGGGTCACACCAGTAACGTCTTCTCCTCGAAACTTGTCCCCCACGGCCGGCTGACCCGGCATGAGGATGCCGGCCACGTTGGTGTTGACCCCAAGGAGCCAGCCTCCATCATGGCTCACCACCTGGCCGCCCTGGTAGATGTCCACGTCCTCACCGAGGTAGTACACCGTGCCGTCGTCGGACTGGGCCAGATAGTCCAGGGTGACCTCTTCCATGACCCCATTCACCGAATCCCGATCCTCCAGGATCATGGCCTCAAAGGTCTGGCCATTCATCGTGAAGGTCTTGGTCCCCGACATTCGGGTACGCTGGATCAGGACCGACTGGCCCCCCTCGGTGCCCTGCAGCGTGTCACGAATCATGGACGCATAGGGCAGGTACGGGTTGGTCAGCGCGGTGGGATTGGTGAAGACCGGCGCTGGCGGATTGTAGTTCGGCTGGAACCCGCCGGAATCGCTGCAGGCCACCAGCAGCGTCAGGGTGGCGACGAGGCGGGACGACGGGCCGGGCAAGTACCGGGGCGGGAAAGGACGCATGACAGTCTCCTGGATTCGCGGTGAACCGAACTGCGTACCAGGGGAACCCGGGAACCCGCGATTTGTGACAGCCTGCTTCAGGGCCCTGACGCGGTGAGGGGAATCAGGTAACGGCCGGCGGAATCGGGTTCCGCCGCGGAGACGATCCGGGCATGCTGTTTCCGCAGCAGGGGGCGCGACCCCAACCTGATCTCGATCCTTGGTGCGGCCGAGGGAATCCGGAGATCGATTATCGCAACCGAGTCCCGATTGTCGATCACCAGGCGGTGCGGCTCAACTCGGAAGGTCGCCGAACCGACAGGTGCCTGAGCCACGACCTGGGAATCCCCGGTCAGTGCCACCCGCGCCATGCTGCCGGGCCGGGCCGACTGGATCACGATGAGGAAATCGGTCCCGGGACTCATCGCGATGCCCGAAAGCGTCGGCGCGGGTGAAGCGGGCGTCACGGCCTGAGGCGCGGTCAGCCATCGGACCAGCGCTTGGGACCAGCGCGGCAGCGGAGAGCCCGGTGTGGCGTACGCGGCGGTGGCTACACCGGCGGAGAGCAGGGCCACGGCAGCCCAGCGCGGCACCTGACGCCGCCGGGCCGCCCGCGCACGCCGCGACCCCCGTGGTCTCCAACGTGGTCGCG
>CALMOP010000139.1 GCA_937871775.1 uncultured Gemmatimonadota bacterium
GGTGCTCTCGGTGCCCCCGGCGGCGCGCTACGCGGTCCCGGCCCTGGCCGGACTGGTCAGCGCACTGCAAACCCGATCAGGACTTGGCCTGGTCCTGGTACCGGCGCATGCCCTGGATGAATGGACGGCGGTCCTCGCTCCGCTGGCCCGGGTCGCCGAGCTTCCGCTGGCGGTGGCACGGCAGCCAGGACGGGCCGGCCGGCAGCTGCGGGAAGGCGCCCTTCGGCTGCTTCTCACCATGCCGGAAGTCGCGCTGGCCCTGGTGGAGCGGAGCAGTCTCAAACTGGACGCATTGGGTTCGGTGGTGCTCGGATGGCCCGATGGGTGCGATGCCGACACCGCGCTCACCGCCCTGATGCAGGACCTTCCCACCGAAACCCAGCGCATTGTCTTCCCGGCGGATCCCCGCGCCGGAGCGACCTACCTGGAGCGCTACGCCCGCCGGGCGATCCTGACCGGCCCATTGGAGGGTCCCCAACCTGAGCCGGCGCCACAGCTCCGGGTCTGCACCACCGATTGGAGCCAGCGGGCGGCGGTCGTTACCCAGTTGCTGGAGGCGGAAGACCCGCCCGCCTGTACCCTCTGGTGTGCCGACCGCGACAGCGCCGCCCAGCTGGGGCGGGAGTTGCCGGCGCTTGCCACGGACATCCAGGTGGGCGAGGAAGGCACCCCAACGGCTCGGGTCATCGCCTGGGATCTCCCGACTCCGGCACGGCTGCAGACCCTGCGCTCCGAGAGCGAGGTGACCCTTCTGGTCCCGGCCCAGGCCGCCCCCTATCTGCACCGCCTGGTCCTGCGGCCCAGCCCACTCCGCACCTCCCCCGCCCTGACAGCGATGGAACAGCGACTGACCGGCCGCCGGGCAGCAATCCGCCAGGCACTCGGTGCCGGAGGGCTGGAGGGCGAGCTGCTGGCCCTGGCACCCCTGTTTCAGCAGCACGACCCGGCCGAGGTGGCCGCGGGGCTGTATCGACTGTGGCTGGCACGACCGGCGGAATCGCCGGCCCCGGCGGTGGTCGCCGCAAGCCCTCGACCCATGGGGAGAATCTGGGTTGGTCTGGGGAAGAAGGATGAGGCGGGTCCCTCCGACCTGGTCGCGGTGCTGACGAAGGAAGTCGGGCTCGATGGGCGCAAGATCGGGCGGATCGAGATCAAGGACACATTCATGCTGGTCGAGGTCCCCGGAGACGAGGCCGAGGATATCGCCCGGCGGCTGACCGGCCGTATGGTACGGCGGCGCAAGCTGGTCGCGCGGGTCGACCTGGGCGGAAAGGGAATGGCACCGGCCGGAGGGAGACCTCCCAGGCCGGGCTTTAGCGGGCGCTCACGACGTCCTTGAGGCCCTTGCCAGCCCGGAAGACCGGGACCATCGAGGCCCTGATGGTCATGGTGCGTCCGGTGCGCGGGTTTCGGGCGGTGCGGGCGGCACGGCGGCGGACCTCGAACAGCCCGAATCCGCTGATCTGGACCTTGCGTCCCCGGCCCAGCTCGGCGCCGATCAGGCCGCTGGCGCCGAACAGGGCGTCGACGGCGCGGGCGGCATCGGCCCGGGAGCCTCCCAGCCTGGCAGCAAGTGCGGTGACGAGATCCCGCTTGTTCACCGGGGGCTCCAGGCTGGAGGATGAGGTGGGGCGCGGAGTATAGCGGCACCTTGCGAAGCACCGCAAGCTGCGCGGTGGTCTCGCTTGACCTGCTTTCCTCCGGGTCGTATCGTCCCGGCTCCCCCCTGTTGCAGAGGCTCGGCGGATGTATCACGGGTCGCGACCCGGCTGGATCGAAGTCATCAGCGGCGTGATGTTCAGCGGCAAGAGCGAGGAGCTCATTCGCCGGATCCGCCGGGGCATCATCGGCCGCCGCCGGGTGCAGGTGTTCAAGTCCCATCTCGACACCCGCTACACCGGCCTCTACAGCGTGTCGACCCACGACGGCCGCGAGATCGAGGCCGCCCCGGTGGACTCCGCCGCCGAAATCTTCCGGATGGTGCGCCCAGAGACCGAGCTGGTGGCCATCGACGAGGCCCAGTTTCTCGACCGGGACATCGTCGCGGTGGCCAGCGCCCTCGCCGCCCGGGGGGTCCGGATCATCCTGGCCGGCACCGACACCGACTTCCGGGGCGAGGCCTTCGGCCCCATGGGCGATCTGCTCGCGATCGCCGAGTCGGTCAGCAAGCTGCAAGCCATCTGCGTCATCTGTGGGGACCTGGCCACGCGGAACCAGCGGCTGGTGGACGGCAAGCCGGCCCGGTACGACTCTCCCACGATCCTGGTCGGCGGGCGCGAATCCTACGAAGCGCGTTGCCGTCATTGCCATCGAGTCCCCCGCAAGGACGAGGATCAGACGGCGTTGCTGTAGTAGAGGCGACCCATCGGGTCGCCCCTCCAACAGCGCCGGGTGTTCCGACCAACCGTGATCAACATCGCCCTCACCGGAAATGTCGGCGCCGGCAAGTCCACCGTGGCGGACTGGTTCCGGCGCTGGGGCGCGACCCTGATCGACGCCGACCAACTGGTCCGCGAGGCCCAGGCCCCAGGGAGCCCGGTGCTCGAGGCCATCGCCCGCGAGTTCGGAACCAGGGTGCTGCTTCCCGACGGGACCCTCGACCGGCCGCGGCTCCGGACCATTGTCATGGAGAATCCCGAACGCCGGCGGGCGCTGGAGGCCATCGTGCATCCGGCGGTGCAGGTCCGCCGTGAGGCACGGCTGGAGCAGGCCCGCCGGGCCGGCGCCCCGATCGTGATCCACGACATCCCGCTGTTGTTCGAGGTGCTGGACCCCGGCACCTTTGACGCGGTGGTCCTGGTCGATGCCCCGGAGCCGGTTCGGTTTGCACGGCTGCTCCGGGACCGGGGCCTGAGTGAAACCGAGGCCCGGCGGCTGCTGGCGGCCCAGCAGCCCAGCGCCGCGAAGCGGGCCTGGCGGGGCGGCCCGGGCAACCGGCCGGCGCTGCTCATCGAGAACGCCGGGGATCTCACCCTGCTGGAGCGGCGGGCGCGGGAGGTCTGGGAGGAGCTGCAATCCCGCGTGGACCCATGAAGCTGAGGGGGTTGCCGCCGCCAATTCCTCCTTCTATCCTCCCGGCACGCACTCCTCGGAGTCTTCCGTGGCCAACATTCCCGCCGATCTGCAGTACACCCCTGAACACGAGTACGTGCGCCGCACCGCTGATCCGAAGGTGGTGGAGGTGGGCATCACGGACTACGCCCAGGGCGAGCTCGGCGACGTCGTGTTCGTCGACCTGCCGAAACCGGGCGCCTCGTTCAGCCGCATGGGCGTGTTCGGCACGGTCGAGGCGGTCAAGGCCGTCTCCGAACTCTTCTGCCCCGTGGGCGGTGAGGTGGTTGAGGTCAACGGGGCCCTGGACGGCGATCCCGGCGCCATCAACCGGGACCCGTACGGCGCCGGGTGGATGATCCGGCTGCGCCTGAAGGACCCCGCTGAACTCGCCGGCCTGCTGGATGCCGCCGGCTACCGGGCCAAGATCGGCGGATGACCCGGTGCCATGGTCCCGCCGCTCCGCCTTGCCGACGCCCCGCGCTGGATTGGCGGGGCGTTTCCACATCCTCCTCGCCGGCCTGACCCAGCGGCCCCCGCGCCGCGCTTCCCGATCTGCCCATGCCTGACGCCGCCAAGCCCTACACCCTGCTCCGGACCGACCGCTTCGTCCGGCGCCACCTCGGACCGCGCTCGGAGGACATTCGGGAGATGGTGGCCCTGCTGGGCTACCAGTCCCTGGATGCCTTCATCGATGCGGTGGTGCCCGCCGACATCCGATTGAAGGCCCCACTCGACCTGCCGCCGAACCGGAGTGAGCGGGAGGTGCTGGTTGCGCTGCGTGGGATCGCCGGGCAGAACCGGCTGCACCGCAATTACATCGGCATGGGTTACTCGGGCACCTTCACTCCCCAGGTCATCCAGCGCAACATCATGGAAAACCCGGGCTGGTACACGGCCTACACGCCCTACCAGGCGGAGATCTCCCAGGGCCGGCTGGAAGCGCTGCTGAACTTCCAGACCGTGGTGGCGGACCTGACCGGCCTGCCGGTGGCCAACGCCTCCATGCTGGACGAGGCCACGGCGGCGGCCGAGGCCATGAACCTGACGCTGGCGGTACGGAAGCCGACGGGGACTCCGGTCTATCTGGTTGACGCCGGGTGCCATCCCCAGACGATCGCGGTGGTGCGGACCCGGGCCTGGGCCCGGGGCATCGAGATCCGGGTAGGCGATCCGGCCGAGTTCGGGTTCGGCCCGGAAGTCATCGGGTGCCTGGTGCAGTACCCGTCCTCCGATGGGGGACTGCACGACTTCCGGCCGCTGACCGAGCGGGCCCGCCGGGCCGGCGCGATCGTGACTGCGGCGACCGATCTGCTGGCGTTGACCGTGCTCACGCCACCGGGAGAGTGGGGCGCCGACCTGGCGGTGGGCAACAGTCAGCGGTTCGGGGTGCCCATGGGGTTCGGCGGCCCGCACGCGGCGTTCTTCGCGGCCCGCGACGAGCACAAGCGGCATCTGCCGGGCCGGATCATCGGGGTTTCCCGGGACTCCAGCGGACGGATGGCCCTCAGGATGGCGCTGCAGACCCGAGAGCAGCACATCCGGCGGGACAAGGCGACCAGCAACGTGTGCACCGCCCAGGTGCTGCTGGCGGTGATGGCCAGCATGTACGCGGTGTATCACGGGCCGGAGGGCCTGCGCCACATCGCCCAGCGAGTGCATACTCAGGCCAAGCTGCTGGCGGCGGCGCTCAGGCAACTCCGCTACCACGTGGTGCACGAGCACTTCTTCGACACCATCGCGGTCGAGGTCCGGCCCGCCAATCTGCCCCGTATCCTGGATGCGGCGCGGTCCCGCCGGATCAACCTGCGGGTGCTGGACAGCCACCACCTTTCAGTCGCGCTGGACGAGACGGTGTCGGTGGCGGACCTCTCCGACCTGATCTCGATCTTCTCGCTGGACGTGGCGCTGCCCTACATGCTCGGAGACAGCGGGGCTCACGCCCGACCGGCGATCCCCGGGTGGGCTGAACGCCACTCCCCGTACTTGACCCACCCGGTGTTCCATCGCTGCCACAGCGAGACCGAAATGCTGCGCTACATCAAGCGGCTGGAGGCCAAGGACCTGTCGCTGACCTCCGCGATGATTCCGCTCGGCTCCTGCACCATGAAACTCAACGCGACCACCGAAATGATGCCGGTCGGGTGGCGTGAGTTCAACCGGCTGCACCCGTTCCAGCCGATCGCCCAGGCCCAGGGCTACATCGAGCTGTTCACCCAGCTCGAGTCCGCCCTGGCCGAAATCACCGGCTTCGCGCGGGTGTCGTTGCAGCCCAATGCGGGAAGCCAGGGAGAGTTTGCCGGCCTGCTGGTGATCCGGAAGTATCATGAGTGCCGGGGCGCCGGCCATCGCCGCACCTGTCTCATCCCGATGTCGGCCCACGGTACCAATCCCGCCAGCGCGGTGATGGCGGGGCTCGACGTGGTGCCGGTCGCCAGCGACCCCGCGGGGAACATCGACCTGGCCGATCTCCGGGCCAAGGCGGCCCGGCATCACGATACCCTGGCCTGCCTCATGGTGACCTATCCCTCGACCCACGGCGTCTTCGAATCCTCGATCCGGGAGATCTGCCGCATCATCCACGAGCACGGCGGCCAGGTCTACATGGACGGGGCCAACATGAACGCCCAGGTCGGATTGTGCCGCCCGGGGGACTTCGGTGCCGACGTCTGTCACCTCAACCTGCACAAGACCTTCTGCATTCCCCACGGCGGCGGCGGCCCCGGCATCGGGCCGATCTGCGTGGCCGAGCACCTCGCGCCCCACCTGCCCGACCATCCGGTGATTCCCCTCGGCGTCCCCCAGAGCTGCGGCACGATCTCCGCGGCACCCTGGGGAAGCGCCTCGATCCTGCCCATCGCCCACGCCTACATCATGCTGATGGGCACCGACGGGCTGGCCGAGGCCACCAAGGTCGCGATCGTGAGCGCGAACTACATCGCCCATCGGCTCAAGGACCACTTCGAGGTGCTGTACACCGGGGCCCATGGGCTGGTGGCGCACGAGTGCATTCTCGACATGCGCCCCTTCAAGCAGTCGGCCGGCGTCGAGGTGGAGGACATCGCGAAGCGCATCATCGATTACGGCTTCCACCCTCCCACGGTCTCGTTTCCGGTCCCCGGCACGCTGATGGTGGAGCCCACCGAAAGCGAACCGCGTGAGGAACTCGACCGGTTCATCGATGCGCTGATCAGCATCCGGCAGGAGATCCGCGAAATCGAGGAGGGCAAGGCCCCGCGCGAGAACAACCTGCTCACCAACGCCCCCCACACCCTGGTGCGGGTCATCGGCGACACCTGGGACCGGCCCTATCCGCGGGAGCGGGCGGCCTTCCCCATGCCCGGCCTGCGGCAGCACAAGACCTGGCCCACCGTGGGGCGGATCGACGGGGCGTTCGGCGATCGCAATCTGGTCTGTACCTGCCCGCCGATGACTGAGTATGGCTCGTAGGCCGGCGGCGGGTTGCCCCGCCACCGGCTTCCGGGGCTCAGTCGTCGTCGGCTTCGGTGTTCGGGCGAAGGCCGCTCTCGCCCTCCCCCTCCGCGCCGGCCCCGAAGGCGCCCACCAGACCCACGGTCGCGCTGTCGCCATACACAAGGCGGCCGCCCGAGTGACCCACCTGGAACCCGGCCAGTATCAACCCCAGCGCGGCTACGCTCCCCAGAGCGCGGGCCGAACGTCCTGGGGCTCCACCCATGAGGCCGAGGACCATGACCACCAGCACCCCGCCGGAGAGGTAGAGGAAGCGGGTCGCGAGGGTCTTATGGGCGTCCAGGGCCTGCTCGCCAACCACGTCCTCGGCACGCTCCTCGTCGGTTTCACCGGTTTCGACGGCAACCCACGCCGAGAGGGCCAGGGCGGCCGCGAACGCCACCGGCAGCGCCCAGGCCCGAACCGGGGACCATCCGCGGCGGATGGCCCACAGCGCCCCCAGAGCGGCCAGCGGCAGCAGCATCATGAAGACAATCGGAAAGTGAACGATGGCAGGGTGCAGCGGGGACGGCAGCATGACGGACTCCCGAATGAGTGTACCACGACAATGGGAAGGCCCGCCGTCCCGCACCATCCGACAGATGTCGCATCACCGACTCGGGATGCGCCCCGGATCGCGACTCCGACACTTGCCGGAGGGCCCCCGTGGACCAGCTGACCGACCGCCGACTGCGCCTGCCGCTGGTGGCCCTGCTGCTGGCGATTGCGGCGGCGGGGCTTGTCGACCTGGGTCTGGACCGCCCGGCACGGTGGATCTCGTTTCACACCCTCTACGAGACGGGCATGGTACTGGCGACGGCTGTGACCGCTGCCTGGTTGTGGAACGGGTGGCGTCGCGCCGAAGGCGACAGTGCCCGTCTGCGCCGCACCGTGGCCCGGCATCAGGCCGAGCGCGACGCGTGGCGGACCAGTGCCGAGCGGGCCCTGGCCGGCTTCGGCGCGGCGATTGATCAGCAGTTCGCGATCTGGAAGCTGACCCCGGCGGAGCGCGAGGTGGCGCTGCACCTGCTCCAGGGCCGCAGCCACCGCGAGATCGCGACCCGGTCCGGGCGCAGCGAACGCACCATACGCCAGCACGCCGCCGCGGCCTACGACAAGGCAGGGCTCGACGGCCGGGCGGCCCTCGCGGCCTTCTTCCTGGAAGGGGTCCGGCTCCCGGGGGAGCCCGGCCCTCCCTCCGCCTGACCTCACTCCCTGTCCAGTGACCGAACCTCGCTGGCACCTGTGGACCGACACCGTGCCGGGCCCCGGCTGGCGCCAGATGGCGGTCGATCAGGCGCTGCTCGACCTTGCCGAACAGAGCGGGGCCGGATTCATCCGATTCTATCACTGGGAACCCTGGTGCCTCTCCTTCGGCCGGCACGAGCCCGCGCTCGGTCGCTACGACCGAGTCCGCATCGAGGCCCTCGGCCTCTCCGTAGTCCGACGGCCCACCGGCGGCCGAGCGGTCTGGCATGCGCGGGAGCTGACCTACGCCGTGGCGGCGCCGAGCGCCTGGGTTGGCGGGGCGCGAGCGGGGTTTGGTCGCATTCACCAGGCCATCCTCGAAGCCGTGCAGGACCTCGGGGGGGATGCGAGACTGGCCCCTGCGGCGCGTCCGGTTGGTCCTGGTGGCGGGCCCTGCTTCGGGACCAGCACCGGCGGGGAGATTGTCGTAGCCGGACGCAAGCTGGTCGGTGGAGCCCAACTGACCCAGGGGAGCGCGTTTCTGCAGCATGGCAGCCTGCTGTTGCAGGACGACCAGCAGCAGCTGGCGGCGGTCTCCCGGGAGCCCGGAGGGGCCGGGGCTATCACGCTGCGGGAGGCGCTGGGCCGGCTGGTACCGTTCGATACCGTCGCCGCAGCAGTGGCGAACCGATTGCGACGCTGGGAGGGCGCCTGGCTCGAAGGGCGGCCGGCGAGTGTCGACCAGGCCGCGGCTGGGCATGAAGCCAGGTTCCGCGACCCGGGGTGGACCTGGCGCCGGTAGCGCCCCCGGCCCGGGCGCCACTACTATGTAAGGAATGACGCGACCGCTGCTGGGCCTGGCCCTCTGGGGATCGCTGCTGATCCCCCGCGCCGCCCTCGGCCAGGCGTCGGTCCTGCCGGGTACGCTGGTGATCGCCGTGGCCCGGGAAGCGATCAGTCCGGTCCCTACCCTCTGGGCCAGCGACCACCCCAGTCAGGAGGTCTCCGACCTCCTGTTCCTGCATCTCGCCGACCTGGGCCCCACCCTCAGCACCACTGACGAGTCCAGTTTCGTGCCTCGCCTGGCACGTCGGTGGACCCGGCGCGATCCGCAGACCCTGATCTTCGAACTCGACCCCCGCGCGCAGTGGCAGGACGGCGTGCCGGTCACCGCCCGGGATGTGGTGTTCGCGCTGGAGCGGGCCCGCAATCCGAACCTGAGCCCGCAACTCGCGGCGCTGCTGGGGCGAATCGACCGGGTTACGGCCCGGGACAATCACCGGGTCGAGATCCACTACCGGCTGGCCTACGCC
The DNA here is from genome assembly GCA_937871775.1 of uncultured Gemmatimonadota bacterium. Classification (GTDB taxonomy): domain Bacteria; phylum Gemmatimonadota; class Gemmatimonadetes; order Gemmatimonadales; family GWC2-71-9; genus JADJOM01. The sequence goes on from CALMOP010000139.1 coordinate 9,024, forward strand.
GAGCAGCTGTACGACGCCGTGTTTCACGCCCCGCCCCTGCCGGCCCACCTCCTGACCGGAGTGGCACCGGAGTCGCTGGCCACCGCCCCGTTCCGGAGCCGACCAGTCGGAAACGGGCCCTACAGTATCACTCGCTGGGAGCCCGGCAAGATCCTCGAGTTGACGGCCAACCCGGCGTTCTTCCTCGGCAAGCCTGGCATCCACCGCGTCGTCTTCCTGCCCAGCCCCGACCCGGAGACCCGGGTCAACCTCATGCTGGCGGGGGAGGTAGATGCCGTCGAAAACCTGTACTCCCTCCCGAACTGGCATCGGGTCGAGGCGCTACCCGCCTTTCATTACTATCCGGTCCCCGGACTGGGGGTGGTGTACTCGGTCTTCAACCAGCGGGATCCGGCCGACACGTCCCGCCCCCATCCCATCTTTACCGACCCAGTGGTGCGCCAGGCCCTGGTCCAACTGCTGGATCGCGAGGTCCTGAGTCGGGCCGCCTACGGTAACCTCACCGAGGTTCCGGACGCCCCGGTCTCGGCCGTGCTGGGCCGGGCCATCACTCTCCCACCACACCTGGCAGTCGATACCAGTCTGTCCCGGCGCCATCTCGCAGCGAGCGGTTGGCTGGACCACGACGAGGATGGCGTCCTGGACAAGAACGGCCGTCCGCTGGCCTTCGCCCTGATGGTCCCGAGTGTCTCCGCGTCCCGCATGGCCATGGCGGCGACAATGCAGGAGGCGTGGCGGCGGGCCGGAGTGCGGGTCCAGGTGGAGCCGGTGGAACCGCCGGTGTACGTGGAGCGCCGCAATGCGGGCCGTTTCGACCTGGACCTCTACTCGGTGATTCAGGATCCAACCCCGTCGGGCTTGGCACAGAGCTGGAGCTGCGCCGGCATCGGGGGCTCCAACGCGGGGTACTTCTGTGACCCGGTCGTCGACACCCTGCTGGCCCAGGCCGGCCGCAGCCTGACAGCCAGCCATCGCCTGTACCAGGACGCGGTCCGGCGACTCGCCGAGGACGTGCCGGCGATCTTCCTTGCCGCGCCAGTGAACAGCGTTCCGGTACATCGGCGGTTCGCCAACGTCGTCCTCCGGCCCGAGTCTTTCTGGGCCGCCGTGTGGCAATGGCGGATCCTGCCCGGCGCGGAGCTGGAGCGGGATCGGCGGTGATCCGCTGGCTGGCTGGCCGCCTGCTGCAGACCCTGGCCACGTACGCCCTGGCCGTCACCCTCTTGTTCATCATGATGCGGCTCACCCCCGGGGATCCGCTGGCCGGGCTGAGCGACGAGCGACCTCTCCCCGCCGAGGCCCGCGAGCTGCTGCGGCGCCGCTACCGGCTCGACCAGCCAGTCCTGACCCAGTATGCGGACTTCCTGGCTGGAGCCCTCCGGGGTGACTTGGGCGTGTCCATCGCCCAGCATGGCCGTCCGGTGACGGCCCTCATCAGGGAGCGCCTCCCGGCCACCCTGCTGCTCGGCACCACGGCGCTGGCCGCGATGTTCGGGATCGGGATCGCCGTCGGAGTGCTGCAGGCAACTCGGGCTGGCTCCGTGACCGATCGGGTGCTGGGGATCCTGTCGCTGACCGCCTATGCCACTCCATCCTTCTGGTTGGGCCTGGTCCTGACCTGGGCCCTGGCGATCGAGTGGCACTGGTTCCCGGTGGCCTTCATGCATGCGCCGCTGCTGGATCCCGACGCCGGTTGGTGGGTCCGTCTGACCGACCTGCTGTGGCACCTGGTCCTGCCGGTGACGACGCTGACGCTGGTCAGTTTCGGCGCCGTGGCCCGCTATCAGCGAGCCGCGATGCTGGAAGCACTCGGGCTGGGAGCGATCCGCACCGCCCGTACCAAGGGCCTCCGGGACCGGAGCATCCTGTGGCACCATGCCTGGCGGAACAGTGTCGGCCCCATGCTGGCTCTGTTCGGTCTGTGGTTGCCGCTGGTCGTCGCGGGCTCGGTCTTCGTCGAATCAGTCTATGCCTGGCCGGGCCTCGGCACCCTCGCCGCGGAATCGATCGGGAGCCGCGACTATCCGGTCATCATGGGTGTGGCGATCCTGGTGTCCGCTGTGGTCATCGGCGGCAACCTGCTGGCAGACCTGCTCCACGGTTGGCTCGACCCACGGCTCCGGCCTTCGCAATGACTACCGATGGCTGGCTTCGGCAGCTGTGGCTTCGGCCCGCGGGACGGGTTGGCGTGATACTGCTCGTGGTCATGTCCCTGACGGCCGCAATCGGCCCGGCCTTCCTCCCCGACCCGCTGGCCCAGCCCGACCTGGCCCAGGGCGGGCTTCGGCCTCCCGACCAGATACATCTGCTGGGGACCGACTACCACAGCCGGGACGTCATGGCCCGGGTGGTGACCGGCGCCAGAGTCTCGCTGGCCGTCGCCTTCGGGGCGGTCCTGCTCTCGATCACGCTGGGTGGAATGGTGGGCCTCGCGGCGGGCTACCTGGGAAGCTGGATCGACGCCGCCCTGATGCGACTGGTCGACGCCGCATTGGCGATCCCCCGCCTGTTCCTGCTCCTCATCATGGTGGCCAGCATGGAGCGGATTCCGCTGTGGCTGTTGATCGTGGCCATCGGCGCCACGGGATGGTTCGGCACCAGCCGGCTGGTCCGGGCCGAGGTCCGGCGCCTGCGGGCAATGGATTTTGTGCGCAGCGCAGAGGCGCTGGGCGCGACCCGCCGCCGCATCCTGGCCCGCCATCTGCTCCCCAATGTGCTGGGGCCGCTCACGGTGGCCACCACGCTGGCCGTGGGCGACGTGATTCTACTGGAAGCGGGGCTGTCCTTCCTGGGCCTGGGAGTGCAACCACCGACCCCCTCGTGGGGTGGTATGATCATGGAGAACAAGTCGTTCCTGGTTACCGCGCCGTGGACCAGCCTGGCGCCCGGACTGGCGATCGTGATCGCCGTGGTGGCGGTGAATCTCATCGGCGAGTCGCTGCACCAGGACCCGGCCCCTCCCCTGTCATGACCATGTTGCTCGCCGTGCGCGATCTCCGGGTGAGCTTTCCCGGTGCCACCGGACCGGTCTACCCGGTCGATCGGGTCTCGTTCGAGCTGGCCCGGGGCGAGACCGTGGCGCTGGTCGGGGAGTCGGGATCGGGCAAGAGCCTCACCGGTATGGCGCTGCTGAACCTGGTGCCGGCACCGGGCGAGGTGGCGCCGGGATCGTCGGTCTCGCTCGAAGGGACCGAGATCCTCAAGCTCCGCGGCGAGCCGCTCCGGCGGATCCGCGGCGCCCGCATCGGGATGGTGTTCCAGGATCCGCTGGCCAGTCTGAACCCCGTCATCTCGGTCGGTGACCAGATCCGGGAGACAATCCAGGCCCATCTGCCACTTGGGCGCCGTGAAGCGCGGACCCGGGCCGAGGCCCTGCTGGCAGAGGTCGGGCTGGCCGGCACGCCGGAGGGCTACCAGCGGTACCCGCACCAGCTCAGTGGCGGCATGCGGCAGCGGGTAATGCTGGCCATCGCGCTCGCGGCCGAACCCGACCTGCTGATCGCCGATGAGCCGACCTCGGCACTGGACGTGACGGTGCAGGCCCAGATCCTGACGCTGCTGGAGGGATTGCGCCGTGCCCGGGGATTGACGGTGCTGTTGATTACCCATGACCTGGGGATTGTCGCCGGCCGAACCGATCGGGTGCTGGTGATGTATGCTGGCCGGATCGTGGAGGCGGCGCCCACCGCCGAGCTTTTCGCCCACCCGGCCCACCCCTACACCGCCGGGCTGCTGGGGTCGCTGCCCCGGCTGCGGGGGCCCCGGCAGCCGCTCCGCCCCATTCCGGGCCAGGTGCCTTCACCGGGTGACTGGCCGGCCGGTTGCCGCTTCCACCCGCGCTGCGCGAAGAGCTTCGCCCCCTGCCGGGAGGAGCCGCCCATCGTGGAGGTGGCCGGGGGTCACCACATGCGCTGCTGGCTGGGCAAATCGGGAGACTCGGCATGACATCCCTCCTGTCGGTCCGGGATCTCACGGTCGACTATCGAGCCACCGGGCTGATCATGCCGCGGCGGCCGCTCCGGGCGGTGGACCGCGTCTCGCTGACGGTTTCCCGAGGAGAAACCCTGGCCCTGGTCGGGGAGTCCGGGTCGGGCAAGTCCACCGTGGCCCGGTCCATCCTGCGGCTGCAGCCGGTCACGGCGGGTACCGTGGAGTTCGACGGTCACCCGGTGCTGGAGTTGGACCGGCGGACGTTGCGCGGCCTCCGACGCCGGATGCAGATCGTGCTGCAGGATCCTTCCAGCGCGCTCAATCCGCGGATGCGGGTCGGCGCCGCGGTGGCGGAAGGGCTGGAGATTCACCGGCTGGGAGTACCCTCCGAGCGGCCTGCCCGGGTGGCCCAGCTGCTGGGCGAGGTGGGCCTCGACCCGGCCCTGGCTGACGCATACCCGCATCAGCTCTCCGGCGGACAGCGGCAGCGGGTGGTGATCGCGCGGGCGCTCGCGGTGGGACCGGAGCTTCTGGTGCTGGACGAGCCGGTATCGGCGCTGGACGTATCGGTCCAGGCCCAGGTGCTGTCCCTGATCCTGGAGCTGCAGCAGCGCCGCCAGCTGGCGTATCTGCTGGTAGCGCACGACCTGGCCGTGGTGCGGCAGGTCGCCCATCGCATTGCGGTGATGTACCTCGGCCGGATCGTGGAAACCGGGCCGACCGACGCGGTACTGACCGCGCCTGCCCATCCCTACACCCGTATGCTTATCGCGGCGGCACCGGACCCGGATCACGTGGAAGGGCGACCCGGTGGGTCGCCCCTACGCGCGGCCGCGCCGGACCCGGATGAAGGGCCACCCGGTGGGTCGCCCCTACCGCTGGGGGTCTCGGGCGAGGGCGCCGGTGCCACCCGCCCCGCGAAGGGCTGCCTGTTCCAGCCGCGTTGCCCGCATCCCGGCCTGGACCTGCGCTGTGCCAGCGAGAGTCCGGCCCTCCGACCGCTGGGCGCCACACTGGCCGCCTGCCATCACGCCGACAGCACAACCTCCTGAGGCGCCCTCCGGAAGAGCAGCGCGCCAGTCTCCCCCGGAGGAGCTCCCGGCGACTGGTCACTGAATGTGCTGGCGGAACTGGGGGCGAGCGAGTCGGAGAGTTGCAGCGATCATCGCCGAATCCTATCTCCGGCGGGACCCGGTTCCTGATCGAACGAAAAGTGAAGGGGCGGCCCTGAGGGCCGCCCCGTTGGTCAGTCCAGCGGATCGGTTGTGAGGCGCATCACACCGGGTGCCTGATCCAGCGCCGCACCACCTTGGCTGCCAAATCGTTGCTGACCAGGATCATCATCAACAGGGCTTTGAGCATCGCATGACCTCCCAGGTGAACAGGCCGTCGCAGTTTCTTGATTGGCAAGAATGACGCCAACTCAATACCTCGGGACATCCCCCGGGAACGCAATATAATATCTTGTGAACCATAGAGTTGATGAAAGTGTCCTGGTGCTGGCCAATCGCTGGCGTTGAATCAATGGAATACACCGCTGCGTCGAAGCGACACATCCCCCTCCCCGGCCCGTAGAGCCGGTGGCCCATCATCCCACCGGTGCTACGGGGTGGGATCTTTTTCGGCATGTCGGGGTTGGACCTCCTGACCGAGCTCAGGCGTCGTTCGCCCCCTCAAGCGACTGGGGAGGCTGGTGTCCGGCCTGATACCAACCGATGGAAGGGGTCCCGGCCGGCAGGCGCCCACCGCAGCCCATCCCCGGAGGCCACCTGACGCACAGACCGGCCACCGATTGCTGCCGCCGGCCGGTCGGAGTACGCTTCCGGTATGCCCCGTCGGAATATCTCCAGCGGCACCCCCTGGGAGCCCGTCGTCGGATACTCCCGTGCCGTCCGGGTCGGCTCGGTGGTACATGTCTCGGGCACGACCGCGACCGACCCCGACGGCCGGGTGGTTGCCCCCGGCGATGCCTACGGGCAGACCGTTCAGACCCTCCACAATATCGAGCGGGCGCTGATCGCCGCCGGCGCCCAGCTCACCGACGTGGTGCGTACCCGGATCTACGTGACCGATATCGGGCTCTGGGAAGCCGTGGGAAAGGCCCATGGGGAAGTCTTCGGCGGGATCCTTCCGGCGACGTCCATGGTCGAGGTCTCACGGTTGCTCGACCCCGCCATGCTGGTCGAGATCGAAGCCGAGGCCATCCTGCAGACCCGTACCACCGCGCGGCCCCGCCACAGTACCCGCCGCAAGCCGACCCGGCGCCGGTAGTCGCCCCATCTCGGGGACCCTCCGTCCCATGTCGCAGCCGATCACCGTCGTCGACGCCTTCGCCGATCGTCCCTTCAGCGGCAACCCCGCCGCTGTCGTGATTCTCTCCGGCCCGGCGCCCGAGGAATGGATGCGACTGGTGGCGCGGGAGATGAACCTGGCGGAGACAGCCTTCCTGCATCCATCGGAGGACGGGTTCGCGCTCCGCTGGTTCACTCCCACCGTGGAGGTGGACCTGTGCGGTCATGCCACCCTGGGCAGTGCCCACGTCCTCTGGCAGGACGGCCACCTCGCACCGGGCGCCGTGGCCCGCTTCCAGACCCGGAGTGGGCTGCTCACCGCCCGGCGGGAGGGCAACCGGATCGTGCTCGATTTCCCCGCCATGCCCGCGGCGCCACAGGATCCCCCCAAGGCGCTGCTGCCCGCGCTGGGCATCACCCGCGCCACCTGGGTGGGCCGTAATACCTTCGACTATCTGATCGAGGTGAAGGGGGAGGAGCTGGTGCGCCAGCTCAATCCCGACCACGGCGGGCTCTCTACCCTGCCGGTGCGCGGCGTTATGGTTACCAGCCGAGCCGATCCCGGCCGCGGCTACGACTTCGTCTCCCGGTTCTTCGCCCCCGGCTCCGGCATCCCTGAGGACCCCGTCACCGGCTCGGCCCACTGCGCCCTTGCGCCCTACTGGAGCCGTGCCCTGCAGCGCGACACCCTGGTGGGGTACCAGGCCTCGCCCCGCGGCGGTACCGTCTACACCCGTTGCGTCGGGGACCGGGTCCACCTGGCGGGAACCGCGACGACCATGCTGCGGGGGATGCTCGGCCCGCCGCCGAGTTCCTGAGAACCCGCCCGCAGCCCCCGGCTGGGACGTCCCGACTCCGGCCCGGCGGCCGGCCTACAGTGTGAGCACGAAAGCCACCAGCGCCGCCTGGTCGCTCGGGATCAGGTTGAAGAACCGATCCCGAATGGTTGCGGCCTCCCCGCCATGGCGCTGGATGGCATCTCCGATCGTCTCGGCGGCCCCGTCGTGCATGTACCCCTCCTGAAATCGAATCCCCATCAGCGGCTGGGTGCGAAACTCACTCGGTGTCGCCACGCCGTCGCAGATGTCCGCTTCGGCTTCGCCCATGTCGTGCAGCAGCAGGTCGCTGTAGGCCCGGATTCGCTTGAACCGGAGTGCCTCGGTCCGGCTGAACCCGGTGACCAGAACCGGGATGTGGCAGCTGGTGCAATTGATCTCGCGGAACAGCCAGCGCCCCTGCCGGGTCTGGTCGGTCTGTCGCTCGGGCCGGACCGGCGCCAGAAAGCGGACGAACAGGTCCGCCGCACGGAACGCGGCGTCATCGATCTCCGGCTCTGGGGTCAGGAGATCCACGCCCGGGGGAAGCGGCTGCCCCGCAATGGTGCCCTCCACCGGGTGCAGCCGATTGGTGACTCCCATTTCGGCAAAGAACGCGCCGGCGTTGAATTCGGTGAGGCTGGCGGTGTTGGCCTTGCGCCCGAAGCGCCCGACCCGTCCGCTGGGCAGGATGGCCGGCCGGCCGTGCACCCCGTCCTGGTGCCTGATCCGTGAGAGCGCGATGATGGTGCGGTCGCTGACCGCATCCAGCAACCCGAGCCCGAACACCGGCGGGGAGCGCCTCAAGCCAGTGTCGGTGGCTCCCTCAGGGATCGGTTCCCTGAGAATGCCAAGGGCCTGAAGTTCGGGTGTCGCATCCTGCTGGACGACCGGTCCGCCATGCGTCTCGAGGAATTGGCAGGATCCGGCGTGGAAAGCGGTGGCGTGCACCTCCACCTCGTCGCCCGGACCGCCGGGAACCGGGTCCTCGTGGCATTCCCCGCAGGCATTGGCGTTGAACAGCGGTCCCAGCCCGGTAGCGGGCGTGAAGGGCTGGGCAAAGACGCCCATGCCCTCCTGAAACAGCTGTCGCTGGTCGCGGCTCAGGCCGGGGATCGGTGATCCGGGGATCGACGCGACCACCGCCACCGTGTCGACGAATGGGTCATTCGGGTCGAAGGCCGGCGGTTCGAGGCCGCTCCTGGGTTCCGCGGTGCACGCGAGCGAGAAGGCCCCCGCGATCAGGACGGGAAGAGTCGGGGAACGGCAATGCATGACGGCCTCCTGGAGGGGTGTTCTGGCGGGGAGACGCAGCCTGGAGTCGGCGCCGCCGGCGAAACGTCACGATGTGGACTTCGTTGGTGCTGCCGGTGAGGGTGGCGGCGACCCGGTATCAACAAGTGAGGCCAACCTACGTGGGGAACGGCGGGACCGCGCGAACCGGCCTCACACGGCGGCGGTGACCCGCGACCTGCTGGTCTTGGTGTGGCCGGCTACGCGTCGCCGGGGACGATTGGCCGACGTGCCAGCCGCCGCCGCGCCGGCTGAGCCTCCATTCGCATTCCCGCTGCAGTTGTCTTCCCCGACAGGGCCTGTAGCTTCTTGGCCATGCGACTCTACATCTCGAGCGACATGGAGGGCGTGGCGGGGGTGGTCCACGAGGACCAGACCAACCCCGTGGACCCGGGTTGTGCCGCGGAGTACCAGCGGTTTCGCCGGCTGATGACCCGGGAGGTCAACGCGGCGATCGAGGGAGCCGTCGCGGGTGGCGCCACCAGCATCCTGGTGAACGACAGCCACTGGTCCATGCGCAACCTGTTGTCCGAGGAATTGCATCCGGCAGCGGAGCTGCTCTCGGGCGGTCCCAAGACCTGGTCGATGATGGAAGGGATTGAAACCGGCTGGGACCTGGCCGCCTGCCTCGGCTACCACGCCAAGGCCGGCACCAGTCCGGCGGTACTGGACCACACCTACGCCGATGTGGTGGCTGATGTCCGCCTGAACGGCCGGTCGGTGGGCGAGTTGGGTCTGAACGCTGCGCTCGCCGCCAGCTTCGGGGTGCCGGTGGCCGTGGTGAGCGGAGATCAGGCGCTGGCCGCAGAGGCCCAGGCCCTGCTCGGCGACCGGGTCCGGACGGTGGTCGTGAAGCAGGCTGCGAGTCGCCAGGCGGCGCGCTCGCTCGCACCCGAGGTCGCCTGCGCCCGTATTCGGGAGGCGGTGCGGCTGGCGGTGGGCGACGCCGCGGGAGGCAGCACTCCGCCATTGTTCCGGCCCGACACCCCGATCCTGCTCGAAGTCGACCTGCAGTCGACGGGCCATGCCGACCAGGCCGGCATGATGCCGGGAATCGAGCGCAGCGGCCCCCGTTCCCTGAGTTTCCGCCACACCGACTACCCCGACGCCTTTCGAGCCTTTCGCACCATATTCAATCTGGCCGGGTTAGGCTGATTCGCCCGCGCCCTTGCACCCCCATCCCGGGAGGCGACATTCCCGGGGGCGCCGTCGTCGTGGGCGGCCCCGGGCACAGCGTACGTCACTCCCAGCCATGCGCCTCTCGATGACTCCAGCCATTCTCGCCTGCCAGGACCATCCCGGCGCAAGGCCTCGCCGGAGCCCCCACCGGAGGGCCGCGACGCTGATCCTCGCGTGGCTGACGATCGGGTGCTCCCCTGCCCCATCGCCGGCCCCGGTCGAGTCGCTCGAAGCCGGCTGGGCTCGCCTGCGCTACTGGGATGATCAGGCCAGGCTGGTCGCGTCGCTGGGGCGGGACTCCACGCCCACGGGGCTCTCCCGAGCGGTCGTGGTGGAGAGCCTCACCGCGGCGCGGACCCAGACGGGGAGACTGCTGGCCGCGGCCGGCACCCAGGAGAGGGACGACCAGGCGGCATTGGCAGTCATGCGGCGGGACTGGCCTGCGCTTTCGGGAGGTTCCGACTCTGCTCCCGGCCCGGCGGGTCCACTGGAACGCCTGACCGACAGCATCTATCAGGCGTACACCGAGGCGGCGAGCACCATCGTGGTCGATGGCGATACCCTCAATCGGCTCGCGGTGCTCGGGCTGCTGAGCCGGACCCCGGATGCGGCCCGCCGGCAACGACTGTTCCTGGCGCTGGCCCCGGTCTGGCGCAGCATCAACGGGGACAACGAGCCAGTCAGCCCCTATCGGCGGCTGCTCACCCTCCGGCACAACGCGTGGCAGGCTGGCTCACCGATCGACGCCACGGGACCCGCGCTGGGACTGACCGCGGCGGAGCTCGAGAACTGGCTGGTCGAGGCACTGACCCGCTGGCGCGCCAGCATGCCGCTGGAACCTCTGGAACCGTGGGACTGGTACTTCGACACCGGCGCCGCCGGTCGGCGGTTGTCGCCGCGGGTGCCGCAGGTCACGGATCTGCTGCGGGTGACCCAGGCGGCCTTCGCCGACTGGGGAGCCAGTCCGGCCGCGCTGAACATCCATTTCGACCTGGCCCCACGGGTGGGCAAAGATCCCGTCTCCTTCACCGATTTCGGCACTCGACCGGTGCGGCGCAACGGCAGCTGGACCCCAGGGGAGCCGTGGATATTCACCAGTTACCTCGGCGGTGGGTTCGATAACCTGGTTGAACTGCTGCACGAGACCGGCCACGGGGTGCACCTTGCGGCCATTCACGTCCGCCCGGCCTTCCTGGACTGGCCGGACAACGACACCTACACCGAGACGCTGGCCGACCTGCCGGCGATGGAGGCGTACGAACCCGCCTGGCAGCAGCGGTTCCTCGGTGACAGCGTGCCGCGGGCGATGGCGCTCCGCGCCAAATACGCCGGGATCGTGATCGACATGGCCTGGGCGTTGTTTGAGATCCGGATCCATCGGGACCCGGCCCAGGATCCCAACCGGCTCTGGGCCGAGCTCACTGAAACCTTTCTCGCAATCCGGCCCCACCCCGAGTGGTCCTGGTGGGCCATGCGAGGGCAGCTGGTGGACTCACCGGGGTACCTGCTCAACTACGCCGTGGGCGCTTTCCTGGTCGCCGACCTCCGGGCCCGGATTGTGGAGCGGCGCGGCCCCAACCCGTGGCACGACGAGGACCTGTATGCCTGGCTCTCGGCGACACTGTACCACGATGGCCTCGCCGTTCCCTCCCCGAGAGTCCTGGAGGGGTTCCTTGGCCATCGCCCGCGCCCCGACCCGCTGCTCACCGAACTGGGACGGATGATCCCGTGAGCCGCTTCACCATCGGGTTCAAGGACACGGTCGAACGGGCCGATTACCTCGCGCTGGTGGTCCGGGTGGGGTTCCCATCGTACTTCATCTTCGCCAGCGCGCAGACCCTCGCGTTCGGCTACGGCTATCTGGACGGAATGGGCCTGGTCCTGGTGCTGACGCTGGATATTCCGCTGGTCCTGCTGATGGCCGCCCTGCTGTTCCAGCTCTCCCCGCCGGTGACTTCACCGATCGAGCTTCAGCTGACCGAGACCGGACTCCCCACTCATCCGGCCCACACCATCTTCGAGAACCTGACCCGGCGGGGCTTCTATCACGATGCCGCAGACGGCTACCTCACCCTGCTGGCCACCAACCCGGACGACAACCTGGCCCGTTTCAAGCTGGCGGAGATCTACCGGCACCACCTCGAGCAGCTCGACCGGGTCGAGCAGGTCTACCTCGATATCCGGCGCCACAACCCCACGCCCGAGGACGACCGGCGGGTGTCGCACCTGTTGCTGGAGTTATACCACCGTACCGGGCGGCAGGACCGGATCATGGTGGAGTTGGCGCGGCTGGCGGACCGTCATCGAAAGACCCCTGCCGGCGAAAATGCCCTGAGAGCCTTGAAGTACCTGCGGGCCGGCTACCAGCTGAGGGAGGGCGCCAGGCCGAGCGGGGCGACGCGGCGGCGCTCCAGTGCCAGCATCAAGCCGCCATCGGAACCGGAGGGGAACTCTTCACCCGAGCCGCCGCCGGACCCACAGCCATAACCCTCGTCCTCGAAGGCTGGCAGGACGAACGGGCAGGGAAGGGAACGGGCAAGAGGGAAAGGGAACGGGGAACAGGGAACGGGAGAAGGGAAAGGCAAAAGAGGAGCGCCCCACCTTGCCTTCACGTTATCCCCTGGTTGGCGCGACCAGCGCCTCTCGGCGGGACACCCCGACCGACGAACCCGCTGCGGGGAGAGGCAGCAGGGTCCTCCCATGGAATGGGCTGGCCTCGTGCCCGATCAGCAGCCGGTCGGGCCACATGTCATCCTCAACCAGCACGCTGGCGGGATCGGCCCCGGTGCCCGCCGGGAAGAACAGTATCGTCTCGTAGGTTTCGCCAGGACGAAGCGACTCGGTAAGCGGCCGGGATGAGAGCCCTGGGGGGTCAACGGCGGCGGCTGGGGCCTCCACCGGTGCAACCCGGATCCCCGCGGTGGTGATGAGCCAGACCCGTCGCGGATTGGGGGTCAGCGGCGCATCGCCCCGATGGGGGGAGATCGTCTCGGGATCGAACCGGGTTCGCAAGCTAACGGCCCAGACCGCCCCTCCCGGATCCTGCGGCAGCGGTCGCAGGCTGGTCACCCGGTAGGACAGGTGGCAGTCGAGTTCACAGAAGTACTTCTCCTCCTCTGGGGCCAGGACTCGGTCGCGGCTCAGCAGCCCCGCGCCGAACAGGAGCAGGGCGTAACCGCCGACGGTGGCCACGAGGATACGAAACGAGACCCTTGTCACTTCCGGGCGCCCGCGCAGACGTCCCCACAGAATCGCCACGACGGACAGTCCCACCAGACCAAGCGCGCCCAGGAATGCCAGCACCGAAAGTATCATGGCACCAGTGGACGGCATGCGCCGCGCTCCTGCGTCAGGGTGAGGATCAGGCCACGTCCGGCAGGGCCGGAGCGCGTGACACTAATCGGATCCCGGGGTCCCAGCGGGGTACCTCGGGGAAGGAGCCCCGGCCGAAGAACACCTTCCGGGCCAGGGCCCCGAAGATCGCAGAATCCAGACTGGCGGCGGTCGCGCGGGACAGGAGCGGCGCCGGGATACCGGCCAGCAGCCGCCGCAGCAACAGACGGTTCCGGAACCGGCGCCGGAAGCGCGTGCCATCATAGTCGGCGAGCGCTGCGGTCCCGCCGCCATCGAGATAGTTCACTGTAACCCGCGCGGCCAGCTCCGACAGCCGGAGACAGGGGTCCAGCCCCCCGGCCGTGAGCGGAGAGACGGCGCCGGCCGCATCCCCGACCAGCAGCCCTGCCGGCGAGGCGATGTTCGGGAGGATGCCCCCGACGGGGATCCAGCCACCTCGTCGTTCCACCCGGGTCTCCTGCTCCCAGTCCCACGGCACCTGAAGCGAGGCCCGAAACGCCTCCAGTGACGCGAGCGGCTCGAATCGCCCCGCATAGCCGCCCACGCCGATATGAACCTCGCGGCCATCGTTGACGCACCAGGCCAGGTAGCCCGGCGCAAACCGCGGCGACAACACGCAGTGCAGACTGGGCGGGCCGGACAGCGGCAGTCCCCGATAGATGTCCTCGACCCCGACGATCCACTCCCGGTTGTGGCTGAGCCCCAGCATGCTCGCGACCCGGGACCGGGCACCATCTGCCCCGATGACAAACCGCGCCGCAAGTGAGGCCTCCCGCGCACCACCGAGCCTGAGCAGTTGCAATCCGCCCTCATGCCTCAGCGACCGGCAACCTACCCCCGGCCGCCAGATCACACCCGCGGTGAGGGCCCGGTCAAGGAGGGTCCGGTACAACGCGGCCATGTGCGCAATCCGGAATTCCACCCGGGGACTCTCCAGCGCCAGCGCCGATCCGCTGGGCGTCGCGAGCACCACGTGGCGGATGCCGGGTCCCATGCAGCCGGCTGGCAGGTCGAAGTCCTCCAGGGTGCGCCGAACGAAGATGCCGGTGGTGCGGATCTGCTGGTCCACCGAACGGCGCTGGTCCAGCAGCGTCACCCGCGCACCGGCTTCCGCCAGCAGCCGCGCGGTCCACAACCCCGCCAGCCCAGCGCCCACCACCGCGACGTCACAACGCGACATGCTCGGCCCCCTCCGCCGGGGCGATCCCCCCGAAGCGGCGCTCGCGGCGGTGGTACTTGTCCACGATTTCCGCGAGCGCTTCCCGCCCGAAGTCCGGCCAGTTGGCCGAGTGGAAGAACAGCTCGGCGTAGGCACATTCCCACAGCAGGAAGTCGCTCAGCCGCTGCTCGCCGCCGGTCCGGACCAGCAGGTCGACGTCGGGAGCGAGACCGCCACCGCCTCCGGCCCGGGCCAGCAGCATCGCGAACCGCTCCCGACTCAGGGTCCGGAGGCCGGCCGCGCGGGAGGCCGCGGCGACGAGCTGGTCGCGGGCCGAGTAGTCCAGGGCGATGCGGAGCCACAGCCGGGTGCCCCGGGCCGTGGCGTCTTCGAGCGCGGTCACGGAGCGGCGGAGTCCGAACGGCAGCCGGTCCCGCCGGCCGATGATCGACACCCGTACCGATCCGGCGACGCACTCCGCCAGGGTGCTGGCGCAGTAGCTCGTGAACAGGTCCAGCAAGGCCCCGACCTCCCGTGGCGGCCGGCGCCAGTTGTCGGATGAGAAGGCGTACAGGGTCAGGATGCCGATCCCGAGGTCCGGCGCGGCCTGGACCGTGCCCCGCACCGCGGCCACGCCGGCCCGGTGCCCCGACTCGCGCGGCAACCCGCGAGCCCGGGCCCAGCGGCCGTTGCCGTCCATGATGATCGCGGTGTGCAGTGAAGTACTTTGTGTCATAAAGCTCCAAGGCGTGACAATGGTTCGGGCGTGGTGCGTGAGGGCTAGGCGACGGGCGACGGGCGACAGGCGGTGGGCACAACGCATGACGCATCACGCACCACGCACCATGCACCACGCACCCCCCTACCGCCTCACGCTCCTGATCAACCCTTCCATATGCTCCAGGTACCGCTCCAGCGCCTTCCTGCCAGAAGCGGTCAGTCGGAATTCGGTACGGGGAATCCGGCCGTCGAACGACTTGTCACAGGCCAGATAGCCGGCGTCCTCGAGCTTTCGGGCATGCACGCTCAGGTTGCCGTCACTGGTCCGGAGCAGGGCCTTGAGTTCGTTGAACGAGAGGCTCTGGTTGACAGCCAGGGAGCTCACGATGGCCAGCCGGAGCCGTTCATGGATCAGGCGGTCCAGTTCCGGCGCCACTCCGCCGCGGCCACCGGTCAGAGCGGCGAGTCGGGGCGCGGCCGGTTTGCCGGCCGAGCGAGCCGCGTTCGACTTAGCCACCGTGCCTCCGCGCGATCCACCAGCCGAATCCCAGATGCAGGCCGCCGAATCCGGCGGCCAGGAGGGCATCACCCCAGGTGGCCGGCGCGAGCAGCGTCAGCGCTCCGATCCCCATGAAACAGGCGCCCATGATCGGCACCACGGGGATCGACAGGGCGCCCCCGGTCATGACGGCCGCTCCATACAGCAGCAGCCAGGCTCCCGGGAGCAGCCCGATCAGGCCAGCGTGATACAGGGCGATCGTGAGCAGGCCGGCCGCAACGATCGGGGGCGTATAGGCAAGCACGAAGCGGCGCCCCGGTCGTGAGGTCAGCGGAGTTTCCCCTGTCGCGGCCTTGCGGACCATCGCCACCACCCCGATCGCGAACGCCAGCCAGCCCTCGGCCAGCCAGGTGAGGAGCCAGCGGTCCACGGTGGGCTGCCGGTGCGCCAGCCAGGCCGCGGCCAGCGCGGTAACGCCCATGGCCACCCCGCCCCAGCCGGGGACGCCGGTGAAGGCCCCGGCGCGCGCCATGGTGTCGCGGATAAAGCGCAGATTCTCGGCGGCTCGCCGCTCGAGCGGGGCCTCGTCGGGCTCCTGGCGGCGGGATCGGTACGGCTGCATGGAGACCAAGATACGATGCCACCTTAACTCGTCAAGTGCTTTGTGTCACCAAGTCACCAACGCCAGTCTGCCCGACGCCCACCACCCCCTACTGCACCGTGACCGACCGAACGCCTGCCGTTGTCGTAATGAATCCGGCGATGGCCGCTGAAATGGAACTGGTTCCGGCCGCAACCCGGCGGAGCGCTACGCCGCCGGCGCCGACCGTGGTTGGTGTGTTGCTCTGACCCACCAGCAGGGTCACCGCCTGGCTCGGACCGGGAGGCACCACACTGGTGAGCAGGGCGGCGGCGTTCCCGTTGCTGGTGCCGAAGTTGGCTGTCACCCCGGCAGGCAGCCCTGTTCGGAGCGCCTGTACGGCGGCGAGCGCCGCATTCCCTGCAGAGGCCGTTCCGACCCGTACGTAGATATTGGCATCGGCCTGTCCCACGGCCATGGTGGTCGGCACCCCTTGCAGGTCGAGCGCGGGCTGTACGATCACCTGCGTAGCCGTCCCGTCGTTGAAGCCGGGGGCGCTGACCGTCACCGTCCCACTCGTCGTGCTGGAGCGCCCTTCCAGCCCCTGGACGTAGAACCCGACCGTCTGGACGCCATTCACTACCGGCAGCACGATCTGGCTCTGCCCCGCGGTCGTCGCATTGGGCGCCAGCAGCACCGCGGGATCCGAGCTGATCAGGGTCACACTGATGTTGCCGTGGTTGGGTGCCCCCAGGGTGAAGCTGGTGTTGTCCTGCAGCCCGCTCCCTACCGTCAGTGCCCCCACGGTGATCCCGGGCTGCGACACCGTGATCGCCCGGCTGGCCACGGTGGTCGCGATCACCCCCGGAATGCTGGCGCTCACCGTCGTGGTCCCGGACAGCAGCGGGTGGAACGCCACCCCGCCCGCGGTGGTGTCGGTCGGGCTGTTCGAGGCGCCGATGGGGATGGTCGCTGTCTGGGTCACCGCCGCCGGGCTGCCGACCTTCAGCAGGTCCCCGATCCCGGTCGCGGGGGTGCTGAAGCTCACCGTCAGCGGGCCCGGTGCCCCGAACCGGACGTTCTGCACCTGGGTCAGCGAAGTGTTCCCCGCCCCCGCGGTCCCGATCCGCACGTACAGCGCGTTCACTGGTGACAACGTGGTGCTGGTCGTCGGCAGCCCCTGCAGATCGATCGCCGCCTGCTGCGCGGTCATGATGCTGCTGCCGTCGCTGAAACCCGGCGCCGACACCGTCACCGTCGCCCGCACCGTGTCGGTGGTCCGCCCCTCCAGTGCCTGCATATAGAACCCGACGGTCTGGACCCCGTCGAGGACCGGGATCACGATCTGGCTCTGCCCGACGGTGGTCGCGTTGGGCGCCAGCAGCATAGCGGCATTTGAGCTGGTCAGGATCACACTGATGTTGCCGTGGTTGGGTGCCCCCAGGGTGAAGCTGGTGTTGTCCTG
>CALMOP010000140.1 GCA_937871775.1 uncultured Gemmatimonadota bacterium
TTCATGCCCGACGTCGCATCGGCCCAGTTGCTGGCTCAGACGATGGTGGAGCTGGGCACCGCCTCAGGCTGCCCCACCAGCGCCTTCGTGACCGCGATGGATCGGCCGTTGGGGCGGGCGATCGGCAACGCCCTGGAGGTGGAGGAGGCGCTGCTGACCCTGGCGGGCGAGGGGCCCCAGGACCTGGTCAGCCTCAGCCGCACCCTGGGGGCCGAAATGCTGGTGCTGGCGCAGCGGGCGCCCGATCACGCGGCGGCGCTGATCGAGGTGGACCGGGCCCTGACCTCGGGCCGGGCGCTCGAAAAGTTCCGGGAGCTGGTCGCGGCTCAGGGAGGCAATCCCGCCATTGTGGACGATCCGGGCGCACTGCCCCAGGCCGCGGAGGTGGAGCTGTTCGAGGCTCCGGCCGACGGTGTGGTCACCGCGGTGGAGCCGCGAGTACTGGGCGAGGCGGTTGTCGCCATGGGCGGCGGTCGGCGTCAGCTTGGCGACCAGATCGATCCCAGCGTGGGCTTCGTCGTCTCGGCCCGGCCCGGAGCCCGGGTGGCCCGAGGTGAACCGATTGCCTCGGTCTTTGCCCGGGACGCCGCCGGGATCGCCCTGGGCCTCGCGGCGCTCGGCCAGGCGGTCCGGCTGGACCCGGCGGAGGCAATCTTGCCGCTGGTTATCAGTCGCGTAACTACTGATAGGACAACGACTTGGAATACATGAACCAAACCGGAAGGTGGGCTCCCGGACGGCCTGGCCAAGCGGGTTCGCCGGGCCGCGGCAGGGGATCACACGTCGAGGTGGCTGACGTACTTGGCGTTCTTCTCGATGAACAGGCGGCGGGGCTCGACTTCATCACCCATCAACTCGTCGAAGACCTTGGAGGTTTCCACTGCGTCCTCCATGGTGACCCGGAGAATGGTGCGGCGGCCCGGGTCCATGGTGGTTTCCCATAGCTGGTCCGGGTTCATCTCGCCGAGTCCCTTGTAGCGCTGCACCGCGATGTTACCGCGGCCCTCGCCGTTGGAGAGCCGCTTGATGTACTCATCCCGCTCCTTCTCGTCGTAGGCGTAGAACTTCTCTTCCTTCTTGCCGCTGCCCTTGGCCACTCGGTACAGCGGCGGCTGGGCGATGTAGACGTAGCCGGCCTCGATCAGCTCCACCATCTGCCGGAAGAAGAAGGTCAGCAACAGCGTCCGGATGTGGGCGCCGTCCACGTCGGCGTCGGTCATGATGATGATCTTCTGGTAGCGAGCATCCTCCAGGGTGAAGTCCTCCCGCACCCCGGCCCCGATCGCGGTGATGATGGCCCGGATTTCCTCATTGGAGAGGATCTTGTCGATCCTGGCCTTCTCGACGTTGAGGATCTTTCCGCGCAGCGGCAGGATGGCCTGGAACTGCCGGTCCCGGCCCTGCTTCGCGGAGCCACCAGCGGAATCGCCCTCGACCAGGTACAACTCGCACATCGCCGGGTCCTCGAGCGAACAATCGGCCAGCTTGCCGGGGAGCACCGAGCCCTCGAGGCCCGACTTCTTGCGGACCAGGTCGCGTGCTTTCCGGGCCGCTTCCCGGGCCCGGGCCGCGCTGACCGCCTTGGCGATGACGGCCCGGCCGACGGCGGGCTTCTCCTCGAGGAAGGTCCGCAGCTGTTCATACACCGCCTGCTTGACGATTCCCTCGACCTCGGAATTGCCGAGCTTGGTCTTGGTCTGACCCTCGAACTGCGGCTCGCGGACCTTGCAGTGGATCACGCAGGTCAGCCCCTCGCGGATGTCCTCGCCGGTCAGCGAGAAGTCTTCCTTCTTGAGGCTGCCCTCCTGCTTGGCGAACTGGTTGATCGCCGAGGTGAGCGCCGCCCGGAATCCGGTGAGATGGGTGCCCCCCTCGTGGGTGTTGATGTTGTTCACGAAGGTGAAGACATTCTCGTTGTAGCCCTCCTCGTACTGGATGGCCACATCCACCTCGACCTCATCCCGGGTCACCGTGAAGGCGATCGGCTTGGGATGCAGCGGCTTCTTGTTGCGGTTGAGCCACTCCACGAACTGGATCAGGCCCCCCTTCGCGAAGAAGCTCTCGGTTCGCGGCTCATCCGGGCGGTCGTCCTTCAGCAGGACGGTGACCCCCTTGTTCAGGTAGGCCAGTTGCCGCATCCGGTCGGCCAGGGTGCCCCAGCTGAACTCCAGGACGCTGAAGATCTCGGGATCCGGCTTGAAGCGGACCAGGGTGCCGGTGTCCTTCGCCTTGTCCAGTTTCTCGAGCTGCTTGACGGTCTGGCCGCGGACGAACGCCATCCGCCACTTGAAGCCGTCCCGCTTCACGATGACCTCGGTGCGCTCTGACAGGGCGTTCACCACCGATACGCCGACCCCGTGCAGTCCGCCGGACACCTTGTAGTTCGACTTGTCGAACTTGCCGCCGGCGTGCAGCATCGTCAGGGCCACCTCCAGCGCCGGCCGCTTCTCGGTCGGGTGCATGGCCACCGGGATGCCGCGCCCGTTATCCTCGACCGAGATCGAGTTGTCCTTGTGAATGGTGACCCGGATGTCATCGCAGAACCCGGCGAGCGCCTCATCGATCGAGTTGTCGACCACCTCGTAGACCAGGTGGTGCAACCCGTTCTCCCCGGTCGAGCCGATGTACATGCTGGGGCGTTTGCGAACAGCCTCCAGTCCCTTGAGGACCTGAATGGAGTCCGCGCCGTACTGCGCTTCGCCGCCGTTGCCGCTGAGTTCCTTGGCCATGTCGCTCCTCTGGAGACCACTCGCTCGATCGACGATTGCTGATTCACGATTGTGGGAGCAACCCCGCCAATCGTCCATCAGCAATCGTCAATCATCACCCCAGCCCTCCCGCCATCCATCGGATCGCGGTGATCCGTCCGCTCCGGCCGGTATTGAGCCGGGCCAGGATCCGCGGGGTCATCAGCTGCAACTCCGCCGCCCAGGGGGCCGTCGTCACCCGGACCCGGAGGACTCCGTCCGCGGTGACGCTCTCCGGAATCGCCACCTGGGCGATCTGGGGGCCGACCAGCTCTCCCCACTCCTCGATGACCGAGGCCTGGCCCACCCGCCGGACCAGCCCGGCCCGCCGCAAATAGCTGCGGAGCACCTCGGCCAGGGGGGTGGGGCGACTGCTACTCCGGTCCATGCGACCCCCCCGGCCCGCCACGGTCTGTGCGCACCTGGCCCGCGTCCACCCGCCACACCGGCAACCCCAGATCTCCCGGGAGCTCGTCCAAACGGGGCGACGTCAGGAATACCTGCGCGCTCCGGTCCCGAAACAGTGCCCCGGCCAGCCGGGCCTGCCGGGTCGCATCCAGCTCGG
>CALMOP010000141.1 GCA_937871775.1 uncultured Gemmatimonadota bacterium
GACCAACGACGCGCGATTCCCGATTGACGATTCCCGATTGACGATTCACGATTGGCGATTCACGATTGGCGACGGACGCTGGCGGTTCAATCCGCAATCGCTACCGCCGCCGCCCGACCCACCACCCTCCGGCTTCGGCGAGTACCTCGCACTCGGGGCCCGTCGGCGCCGGGCCGGCCCCGGTGGCGCGGAGTCCCGGCAGCACCGCCGTGACCGCCGCCACCACCAATCCTGGGTTACGCCCCTCGGGCTCTCCGAGGACGACTCCCCGCATCGAACCCGCCCGGACCGGCACCCCCGCCGCGGTGACCAGGCTGACCGCCTCAGTCTCCCGCAGGCCTGCGGGAGGATTCCAGGCCACCAGGTGAACTCCCGGGAGCAGCGCGCTCAGCGCTGGTGCCGTGGCGGCCGCGGTACCGGCCAGGAGCAGATATCCGCCCGGGCCTTCCAGTCCCAGCAACGCCAGCAGCGTCTCGGCGTCGGGCGGCGGGCTGCCGTGGGCCGGCGGCGTATCACCCAGCCGAACTACTCCGGCATCGATCGGGAACTCACCCTGGCAGACCGGGCAGCCGAGCACACCCTGCAGCACCCGGCGACCATCCACCCGGTCGGGTAGCAGCACCAGGTAGCCCTCGGCATGTTCCCGGGGGCAGCGCAGGTGATCGGTGAGTTCGATGAACATGGGTGCCCCAACGGGGCTAGGGCTTGAACACCACCCAGGTGAGCTTGCCCGCCTCAACGGTGACCCGGCGGTAGACCTTACGGCCCTCGATCTCGACCCCCAGCACATAGCTGCCGGGCGGGACGTCGGTGGTGGCGAAGTGGTCGCCGTACAGCGGATGCGGGTGGGTCTTGTCGCGGTAGGTCTCGGCGTACGAGAGCGGGGTCTCCACCGGATCGGGCTTGAGGATGCCGTAGATGCGGGCACCCGGCACCGCGGCCCCCGCGGCATCGAACACCTGGCCGGCAATGGTTCCGGTGTTGGGCAGGGGCTCGATCCACAACTCCGGGTTGGTAGAGTAGTGGGGAAAGCGCTCCAGCGAATCGACGATCTGGCTGACCTCGTCGGTCGGCGCCGCGTGCACCTCGAGGTGGAGATGGTCATTCGTGGCCCGGCCGGTATTGCCCACCAGGGAGATCACCTGACCCGCCCGGACCCGCTCCCCCACGCGAACCTTGAGCGCCGAATTGTGGTAATAGACACTGAAGATCCGGAGCCGGCCCCCGGGCCCGGCGATGGTGGTATCGTGCCGGATCGCCACGGTGAGCGCCCCCTGCTCCGCCGGCCCGGCATACACCACCCGGCCTGATCCGATGGCGTGCACCGGGGTACCGTCGGGATTATTGAACTCCACGCCCTGATGCTGCTGGAAGTTGCCGCCCATGGTGGAGCCATAGCGGTAGGTCTGGTCGATGTAGGGATTGTCGCCCTTGTCGATCGGCCGCTGGAACAGGGGCCTGAAGGGGTCTCGGGGTGGTGGGGCGTCGCGCTTGGCCTTGGAGAGGCAGGGAATCGTGTCCACCAGCAGCTTGAGCCCGCAGGGCGTGCCGCGCCACGGCCGACCACCGATGAGGATGCGGTTGCGGGGCGTGAACACGGCGTTGTTGACGAGGCCCCCGGCCCAGCCAGCGGCAGTGAGCGACAGCCGCTGATTCCCCTTGAGCGTCGTCACCAGGAGACCCTGCCGGTCCAGCCCGAGCCGCCGGACGTACTCATTGCGCAGCGGGGCGAGCCCGGTGTCCGCCGGCCCACGGGCCGGCGGGCCGATGCTGTCGACGAAGGCGGTCCAGTGAGCCCCGTCGTCGGTGGTCATCTGGACCCCGTCCGCGGTCCCCACCCAGGTCGTGTCCCCCCGGGTGACGATTCCGTCCGGGGCGACGTACTGCCATTCCGGTCCCAGCTCGGTGAAGGTCCAGTTGGTCCAGGTCTGGCCGTCGTCGCGGGAGAGTCCCCACCCGTTCCCCACGGTGCCGTACCACACCTGGCCCCGGGGGCCGAAGCCGAAGGCGTGCACAAAGTCCCAGGACAGACTGGTACCGGTGCTGTCGTGCAGCAGGTGATCCCAATGGGTGGCTTTGGGGCGCAGGCGGAAGACGCCCTGGCCATAGGTCCCGACCCAGATGGACCCCGCGGGATCTCTGGCAACGGCCAGGACGTGCACCCCCCAGCCGCTGGAATCCGGCAACGCAGGGAGGGCCTGGGCCGCGAGCGAGGTTGTGGCGCTCAGGCAGACCAGCGTCAACAGGGGTACCGGGATCAGCCGACGCACGTCAGGCCCTCCGAAACGGGTCATCGCTCCTGCTACCCCTGTCGGGCGACCGGGTTCGATTCCAGCCGGAGCCATGCCACGGCGACGCCGGCGGGCCGGGTCGCGGCGAACAACACCGCCTCCGCCACGTCGGTCGGGGTCAGCATGCTGGCCCGCGGGAGAAACCCCACCCGGGAGTCGGGATCGATCGGATCCCACATGGAGGTGTCGGTCGAAGCTGGTGAGATGAGGGTACAGCGCACCCCCGTCGAGCGGTACTCCGCGGCCAGCACCTCATGCAGTCCGCGGACCCCGAACTTGCTGGCGGCGTAGGCGCTGTTGTCGCGCAACCCGAGGTGGTCACAGGTGCTCCCGATGGTCACGTGCAGGCCAGCTCCGGCCTGGCGCATGGCGGGCAGCAGGCCCCGGGCCACGAGGAACGGGGCCCGGAGATTGACAGCCAGCTGCTGGTCAAAAGCCTCCAGCGGTGTCGCCTCGAACGGCTGGAGCAGGAACACTCCGGCACTCTGCACCACCACCGCCGGTGGGCCCAGCTCCGACACGATCCGGGCCGTGACGGCAGCCACCTGGTTGGCATCGGCCAGATCGCAGGGGTAATCCCGGAACCGGCCTGGCGCGCCAGGCTGGAGCTGCCGAGCCAGCCGGACCACCGTCGCGCCGGCGCCGGCCAGCCGCTCCGCGACCGCGGCACCGATGCCACGGGAGGCGCCCGTGACGACGGCGAGCCGGCCGGCCAGCACGGTCATCGCGGGTTGCCGGCGTGCACCAGGCGCAGAAACTCCTCGCGAGTCCGGATGTCGCTGCGGAAGATGCCCCGGACCGCGCTGGTGACGGTGCGGGAGTTCTGTTTCTCCACTCCCCGCATGGCCATGCACAGATGCACCGCCTCGATCAGCACGCCGACGCCGTGCGGCGACAGCACTTCCATGACCGCATCGGCGATCTGGTCGGTGAGCCGTTCCTGAACCTGCAACCGGCGCGCGAACACCTCGACGATCCGGGGCAGTTTCGAGAGGCCCACGATCCGCCCGTCCGGGATGTAGGCCACGTGGGCCCGGCCGAAGAAGGGCAGGATATGATGCTCGCACAGGGAGTAAAGCTCGATGTCCCGCACCAGGATCATGCTGTTGTGGGACTCGGTGAACACGGCGTCGCCCACCGCATCCATCACCGAGAGCTCATAGCCCCGGGTGAGCCAGCGCAGCGCGGCCTCGACCCGCTCCGGGGTCTTGGCCAGTCCCTGCCGTTCGGGATCCTCGCCCAGGCAGCCGAGGATGTGACGGACCTGAGCCTGGAACGGCTGGGTCCTAGCGGCCTTCATAGTCGACATAATTGCGCGGGGTCTCCCACAGTCGGATCCGGAGCAGCCGGCCGGCCGGAATGGCCGGTGCCAGCACCTGCCAGCAGTATACCGCGATGTTCTCCGCGGTCGGGATCACGGTGGCGAAGTGAGGAACATCGAGGTTCAGGTTCTTGTGGTCCAGCTGGCCGAGCAGCTTCTCCTCGATCAGTTGTTTCAGTACGTTGATATCCAGGACGTAGCCGCTGTCCCGATCGATGTCCCCGCCCACGGTCACATCCATCTCGTAGTTATGGCCGTGATAGTTGGGGTTGGCGCATAGCCCGAACACCCGGACGTTCCAGTCCTCTGACTGGGCCGGGTTGTGCAGGCGATGGGCCGCGTTGAAGTGCACCCGACGGGTAACACTGAGCTTCGGCATGCCGGGGTTCCGTGACGAGATTCAGGAGGGTGGAAGATGGACGGGG
>CALMOP010000142.1 GCA_937871775.1 uncultured Gemmatimonadota bacterium
TACCGTGAAGGTGATGGCGCACGGATTGGTCCCAATGCCGAGCCGGCGAGTGTCTCAGGGTGAGGACGCCGGCTCGGCCGCGGGGACGCATGTCGCGGGGGGTGAATCGGCAAGGATTGCCGGTCCAGGTGCAGTGGCAAGGCGACGGTCGGGACACTGGAGTCCTGATCGGTCGTTCTGGTGTCCGGAGCCGGGTCCCCGCCCAGCGGAGCGCTCCCCCAACGCCCTCAACAGGTCCCTCCCGGACCTGAAGCGGGCCGAGCCCTCAGAGAAGGCGACGCTCCGCTCCCGTTCTGCCAGCTCGTTCGGGGGACCGCGATCTGACCCGACGCCATCGGGCGCTGATGCTCTGCGACTGGCACCCCAGGGGCGCCATCGCGAGGCGCCGTGAATCGGACCGGTGTCTCCCCGAACCGCCCCGGGCGCCCCGGCGGCCGCGGCGGGCCCTCAGCGGGCCCTCAGTGGAAATTCGGCGGCCTCCCCGCTCGTTTCGCTCGGCTCGGCGACTAGCCCGCCAGGCTCCGCACTGGTGACGGCCCGCTCCGCGCCGGCGCTCGTCCCCTCCGACGGATTGCTGAGCGCTCCTCGACTCAGTCAGGATGCTCCGGTCATCGCGCCGAAGGCTCGCCGAGGTTTTCGGGGACCCCTGAGCCGCACCCGCTCGCTCCGCGACTCACGCGACTCGCTGCGGCGCGGAATGAGGCCCTCGGGCCGAAAAGCGGATGGGGCCGGAGATGACAGGCTCTGTCCCCGACTCGCCTCTGAGGCTGTGGGAGCCCCGAGGACGACTCGGCCTGGATTCTGACCGTTGTGCGGGCGGATCAGGATCAGGGTTCGCGGCCACAACCACAGCCAAGGCGTTGACAAAACGCGGGCTGTGCAAGGTGCGGTTCAGAAGGGAATCGGATATGCAAGTATGGATGCCGCCCCCCACCTCGGGCTCTCTGTACCCTCCACTCAACCAGGTGTACTATGGGAGGGCCGATTGACAATCCCTATGCCGATTCGATCGCCGACGGCAGATACTGCAGCCGGTTGAAGCGGGGAGAATGACTGCCACGAGTGGCGCTCGCCTGGTTACGTTTTCGCTCACATGATTGTCAACACGCGGTTCCTGTTTACCCGCTTGCTGCCCGTGATGCGGATCAATGCCGTGTGCGACGTGGGCTCGATGGACGGAACCGACGCCCGGAGATTCCGCACCGCGCTGCCCAGGGCGAACATCTATGCGTTCGAGCCACATCCGGAGAACTTTCGCCGGATGCAGACGAACTCCGCGCTGCAGAACAGTCATATCGCCCTGGCGCCGCTCGCGGTGACCAACTACGACGGCATGGGAGAACTGTTTGCGGTCAATGCAGGGTATGTGCCGGGGGAAGCCTGGCGCGGCATGAGCTCGCTGCACCGGCGACTTCACACCCCGGACATGCTCACCGCCATGCAGGTCGAAACCGTGAGGCTTGACACGTTTCTCGCCGGCAAAGCCGGGCCGGATCTGCGCCTGGCCTTGTGGATAGACAGCGAAGGCATGGCGTATGAGGTCATCGAAGGGGCGGCGGGAGTGCTCCGCAA
The DNA here is from genome assembly GCA_937871775.1 of uncultured Gemmatimonadota bacterium. Classification (GTDB taxonomy): domain Bacteria; phylum Gemmatimonadota; class Gemmatimonadetes; order Gemmatimonadales; family GWC2-71-9; genus JADJOM01. Next base: position 1,573 of record CALMOP010000142.1, read on the forward strand.
CACCTACCTTCTGCATCTGGAAGTCGAAACCGCGCAATGTATTGGCGCCGTTCAACGATTCTATCCCGAAGTCAAGGCGCTACTGGGCTCGGCGGGTTTTGTCGAGTTGGCAAGAGATGGCCACCCCGGTCAGCTCCAATTCAATGCCCTGTTCGTGCGCGCCGAGCTGCCGGCGATCATGGGGTTCCGCACCAGGCAATGGCTGGCACTCGCTCTCTTGCGCCGGGTGCTGGGCATGAGTTGGCGCAAGGTGTGTCCTGGTTGCGCTTCATGGCTCGACGACCGGAGGCGCGCGGGTTCCAGGGCCGGATGAGTTGACGGCCCACCGAGGCCCCCAGGGGCGAGGCGAGGATCAGGGGTTCACGGCCACAAACTCGACCGCGGAGTTCGCTGGCTCGATGCGAATGACGCGATGCGGTGCGCTGCGGGTGACGAAGAACGAGATCGAGCGGGCCCCACCCGCGAGATCGACGCGGTAACAGTCGAAGGTGCCAGCCGGAATCGAGATTGGCTCCAGGTCGGCGACGGTCAGGGTTTGCAGCCGGACCTGTCGGTCCAGACCCGAGAAGACCGGAAAGGTCCACCGGGTGTTGAGCTGGAGGCGAAGCAGGGGCAGGATCGCCAGGACCGCGTTGTCGTCGAGGGCGGCGGTCGCGAGGGTGGTATCGAGGGCCGCCGATTCGGGTCCGCTGGGGGTGAGCCGGGTGGTGGAGCCGCGGATGCGACTTCCCTCGTAGCGCAGCTCGGTGCGGCTCTCCTGTCCCCGCAGTTGGCTGACCTGACGCATGGAGCGCATCGCGCCGGAGATCTCGAGGACGACGGTCGTCGTCTGGGTCAGGGCCGCTCCGAGGGCGGTGGCCTCCTGATAGGTGAGGCTGTCACCGCTGCGGATCCGGGTGCTGACCTGCACCCCCACCGCTTGTCCCTGGGCCAGCACCATCAGCGAGTCGGGGCTTTCCGGAATACTGTCGAGGGAGAGGGTCAGCGGGGCGCTGACCGGCTGCACCTCGGCCAGCGTCAGCGGCCGGCCATCGGCGGCGAAAATCCTCACCGGGCCCAGTCGTGCCAGCGGGCCGGAGAGGCGGCTGGCATCTCCCACGACCACGGTCGTCAGCCCGGAACGGCCGAGCACTCTTCGGGCCACCGCCTGCACCGCGGGGGCTTCGACCCGCACCAGGCGGGACCGGCTACTGGCCAGGGCACTGGCCGGCAGTCCCAGTCTTCGCGCGATGAGGGTGGCCATCGCGAGCTCGGCGGCGGTCTGAATCCGCAGCGCCTGCGCGCCGGCCAGGCGCCGGCGCACCCGGAGCAGCTCCGCCGCCGTGACCGGTGTCGTGCGCAACTGAGCCAGCTGCCGCAGGATCTCCTCCAGCGCCGAGTCGGCCACCTCGGCCGGGACGGTCGCGGTCGCCTGGAACAGGCCCTGGCGGACCACCTGAAGCAGGGAAGATCCCGTGGCTGACGGCCAGCCATGGTCCGTGAAGCTGCGCCCCAGCCTGCCACTGGCTCCCGCCCCCAGTACCTCGTTCAGGACCTGGGCGGCCGGGTAGCCAGAGTCGTTTCCGGCGAAGGTCGGACCGCCGACCAGGATGCTCGCGGTCCGGGCCCCGCCCCGATGGACCAGGATGATGCCGGCCGGCGGCGGGGTGGTCACCCGTGGCGGTATGGTCGAGGCGGCGGCTGTTCCTTTCCAGGTCCCCAGGCGCTCGGTGACAAGGCGTCGGGCATCCGCCAGCGTTATGTCCCCGGCGATCACCAGGAGTGCCCCGGTCGGCCGGAACCGCGCCGCGGCGAACTGCACCAGATCGGCCCGGGAAATCGCCTGCATCGAGGTGGGTGTCGGCCGCCGGCCGTATGGATGGTGGCCGTAAGCCCCAACCAGAAAGACCCTGGCCGCGAGGTTGCCGGGATCATCCAGGCCGGCGGTGAGCGAAGCGACGGTCTCCCGTTTGGCCAGGTCGAGCAATTGAGGGTCCAGACCGGGTCGGAGCACGGCGTCGGCTACCAGTTCAAATCCCAGATCGCGGTGATCGCTCAGGATATCCGCCTGGATGATCAGATCATCCGGGCCGGCTTCGGCTCCGAATGAACCTCCGACCGCCTCGATCGCGCTGGCCACGTCCGCGGCGGACCGGTCCCCGGCCCCGCGGGTGATCAACGCCGCATACAGGTCCGCGGCACCTTCGCGGTCCTTTGGGTCCCACATGCTCCCTGCCGGGAGTGCCAGCCGGATCGAGACCACCGGCTGCCGATGCTGCTCCAGAACCAGGACTCGGAGTCCGTTGGGGAGAATCAGGCTCTGGGCGTTCGGGTAGGCGGCCGGTGTCAGGGGCCCCGGGGCAGGGGGAGTCTGGGCGCTCAACGCCACGGAGGAGAACACCGCGGTGACCAGTGCCCCGCGAGGCCGGATCATGGGGCCGACTCCGGCGCGACGACGAGCTGCAGCCGGCGACCTGGATCCAGCCAGCGCCCAGCGACCCGCTGCAGGTCCGCCAGGGTAACCGCCTGGACTCGCTCCAGGTCGCGGTCGACATCGTTCACCCCGCCATGAAACAGCGCGGCATGCTCCAGTTGGTGGGCCCAGTCCTCGGGCCGCTCCCGGTCCGTGATCATCGCGGCTCGATAGATGTTCCTGGCCCGGCGGAGATCCGCGTCCGTGAGCGTCCCACTTCCGGTCCAGCGGGCCACCGCCGCGAGTCGCGCGGCGAGCGAATCCGCCGTCACCCCGGGGGCGGCCACTGCGAACAGCCCGAACAACTCCGGCCCCCGGCGGTCGCCCAGCAGTCCGCCCTGGGTGGCCACGGCCGCCCCGGAACCTCGTACCTCGGTGGCGAGTCGCGACCCGGGACCCTGGCCAATGAGGATTCCCGCCAGCTCCAGCGCGGCATGATCGTGGTGGTCGTGGCCCGGGACCCGGAAGAAGATCCCCACGCCGTGGCGAGAGACCCGGCGGGTGGTAACGGTGCGGGAGTCCACGGAGGCGGGGGGTTCGCCGCCACAGACCGTGGTGCTGGCGTCCGGGCCCCGGGGGATGTCCCCGAACTGCTGCCGGACCAGCCGGCGGGCGCTGTCGGCCACGAAATCCCCGGTGATGACCAGCCGGGCGTGATTGGGGCCGAAGTGCAGCCCATGGAAAGCCAGCACCTGACCCGTGGTCAGCTGCGCCAGGCTGGTGACCCGACCTGCGGCGGGGTGGGCGTAGCCGGGGCACGCGGCGCTGTCATAGAGCGCCAGCGTTCCCTCCGCGATCGCCGCGGTGTAGGGGTCGCTGGAGAGGCTCTGGCCCAGCGCGTCAAGCGACGCGAGCCGGGCGTCGGCGACCGTCGAGTCGTTGATCCGCAGGGAACCCATCCGCTCCGCCTCGAGCCAGAGTCCGAGGCCCAGGTAATTGCTGGGCAGGGTTTCCCCGACCCGTACCGCTTCCTCGTCAAGCTCGAACCGTACCCGACCGCCGGCGCTCTCTACCAGCCGGGCGTGTTCCCCCCGACCCACGTTGGCCGAGCCCGCAAACAGCAACTGCTCGAACAGCCGGGAGACCCCGGCCTGTCCGGGAGGCTCGCTGCGGGAACCGGCGTCGTACCAGACTTCGACGGCTATGACCTGGGTGGCGTGATCCGGAGCGAGAACCACGTCCAGACCATTGGGCAACTGGAATGTCTCAGGCTGGCTCGGGGCGGGACCCTGGGCGGAGAGCGACCCGGCGAGCAGCACGGAGTACAGTGTCTAGGGGACCAGAGACCGGCAGGCACGTCTAATGAAAGCGTTTGGCGGCACGTACCGTTTACGGTGAGCGGGCTGAGGTGGTTTCGGACGGCGACCGTCCGGACCGGGGCGGATCAAGCCAGGGAAGTTCTGCACAAGTGGGGGCCCTTCCCAACAGTCATTGCGAGGGCGCGGAGCGCCCGAAGCAATCCCCCTGACTCCGC
>CALMOP010000143.1 GCA_937871775.1 uncultured Gemmatimonadota bacterium
GTGGCCCCCGGCATCGCTCCTCTCCCGTCACCGCGATCGTCCGCGTCCACCTCGGCCCGCTACTCAACATCGCTCTACCGTCCACCAATGCGAGCGGGGCCGGCCTCGAGGCCAGCCCCGCCCGACGACGTCGCACCCCGTCGTTCGACTGCCGGCTGCGGACCCTAGTCGTCCACCTCCACCTTGACGGCCCTCGCTGCCACGATCGCGGGCGGCCCGGCACTCTCGACCGTTCCCCGCCCTTGGGCACGTACCGGACGACCCGCAGTGACCGCCGCGGCAGTGGTCTCCAGGGTGAACAGATCCCCGGTCGGGTCGAAGGTCGTCGAAGACCCGACCCGGAGGATGGTCCCGCTGGCCAGAGCAATCGTGCCAGCGGCCACATCCACCGCGCTCACCGCCGACTCGAACTCGCTCACGCCACCCTCTTCGGGCAGCTGGTTGCCCAGGCGGGTGTCGCCGTGGATTTCGATTCTGAGACCCAGGACCGTGAGCCAGCCCCTCGGCGGAGGAGCCGGGTTGGCCTCAAAGTTGTCGCTATCGACGTACATCTCGATTCTGGCCTCCTCGCGGGTGTCCGTGAGCCGCAGGTCGGTGGCGGTGAACGAGGCATCGCCCGGCGCCTGCGGATCGCTCGGCGCGTTCCGCCGGGCTTCCACCGTGGCGCTGCCGCCGGCGAGCGCCGCCTCAAGCGCGGCCAGCCATTCGTCCTGGGTGACCCGGCTGTCGGTTGGCGTCCGGAAACGGGTCTGGGCATCGAACCCGACAGCCAGGCCGCCGCCGAGAGCCAGGGTGACGCTGCCACTTCCATTGGCCGCAGCGACCGCCGTGGCCTCGCCGGCGATCTGCTCCTCGTCGTCATCCCCCTCGACCTCGACCTCGCGTGCCGCCAGGACCCCGGGGGCCAGCTTGATCTCGATTCGGGTTCGCCCGGTGCCGAGCTCCTGCTCGAACTCGGAGATACTGAGGGTCCGGCCAGGGGGAGCCGAGGGCGCGGTGCTGTCTGCGGCGCAGGCTGCGCCGAGCAGCGTGAGAGCGGTCAGCCCGATGAGTGGAATTTGGCGTGGGGCGTACATCGAATACCTCCAAAGAGTGTGATCAGCTGCGTGATTTACGGATCTGTCACTCTGGTAAGGCAGGAGGCGGGCCGTACGGAGGGAACCCTAAGTCATTGGCATGACAACCCAATTCGGAAATCGGCCTAGGTACGATTCGGGGCGGCTGTTTCGTTGCGCTACAGGGTGGCGCAGGCATCGAGGACCTGGCCATGAAGACGAGACCAGCCGGCGCTCACTCCCCTGAGCGCCTCCGCCAGACCTGAAGTCCGGTGGTGGCGGCGAACCAGAGGCACAGCCCGCCGAAGAGGTACCCCATGAACGTGGGAAGTCCTACCGCGACCAACCCGACCACGACCAGGACCAGACTCACCGGGCCGAGCAGCGAACGAAAGGCGCCGCTGGCCAGCCGCCGCACCGCCACGACGGCCCGTGCCTGCAGTTCCCGGGTTCCCCGCGCCCGGGCGACCTGGCTTCCCGGAGGCTCGAGCGGTTGCAGCTGGCTGGGCATGACCCGGGCGAGCGGCGGTGGGGCGGGGCGGGGCCGGCGCACCACTTCCACGCTCCGGGCGACGTCGAGCCGGAACTGCTGTTCCATCGACCGGGCCAGCGGGATGTCTTCAATCACCACGTCCAGTTCGTAGTTCCCGATCAGACTCGACGCATTGATGTTGCTGGTGCCCACCCGGGTCCAGCGGCCATCCGCCACCATGGTCTTGGCGTGGATCATGGGGCCCTGCCACTCGAAGATCCGGATCCCGGCCCGAAGCAGGTCACGATAGCCGATGCGGGCGAGGTCGCGGATGACCGGCAGATCGCTGGAGCCCGGAACCAGCAGCCGGATGTCGACGGCATCCCCCGCTGCCAGGGCCAGGACATCGAACAGCCGGGGTGGCGGCACCAGATAGGCATCCACGATCCACAGTCGGCGGCGACAGCCGGCGGCGAGGTATTCGAGCACCCGGTAGGCACGTTCCCGGCCGGGGACTCCCACGACGACCCGGACCGCGGCCTCACCGGCGGAGGCGACGTCCGAGGCCAGCTCGCCGGGGTCCAGTGGCGGCCCGGCCAGACCCCACACATCCGCGAAGGCCAGATCGATGGCCTGGCTGGCCGGGCCTTCGATGAGCACCGCTGTATCGCGCCAGGGCGGCTTGGCGCGGCCGGGATCGCCGGCCCACTCGTCACCGATGCAGAGGCCGCCGACAACGGCGCGCGCGCCGTCGGCCACGACCAGTTTCCGGTGATCCCGGGCCACCGCCTGCAACGGCCGGAACAATGAGGGCGGATTGAAGCAGCGGACCTCGCATCCCGCCTGCCGCAGACCGCGCCAGAAGCGGTGCCCGGTTGCCACCGAGCCCAGCCAGTCATAGAGCACCCGCACCGCGACGCCGGCTCGGGCCCGGGCCATGAGCGCCTCGGCGAACCAACGGCCGGTGGCGTCGTTCCGGATGATGTAGTTCTCGAAGTGCAGGCTGCGGGTCGCTCCGGCGATGACCTCGAGCATGGCGGGGTAGGTGGCGGGGCCGTCCTGCAGCAGGGTGATGCGATTGCCGGGGATCGGCCGCGCGGCGGCGGCCAGGTCGATTGCCCGCTGCACGTCGGGCCGGGCGGTGGTTCCGGGACGTGATTGGTGGGCAAGCGGCCCGGTCATGGGGATCCCAGGCCGAGCTCGCGCTCCACCGGGCGGAGGGCGGACAGCACGAAGCCGATGTGCTGGTCCAGGGGCACGCCCAGTTCGGTGGCTCCCTGGAGTACCTCGTCGCGGTTGACCCCCCGGGCGAAGGCCTTGTCCTTGAGTTTCTTCTTCACGCTGGAGACCTCGAGGTCCGCCAGACTCCGGGAAGGGCGGACCAGGGCACAGGCGACCAGGAATCCACACAACTCATCGACTGCGAACAGGGCCCGGGCCATCGGGGTGTCGCGCGGCACGCCGGAGTAGGTAGCATGGCCCAGGATGGCCCGGCCCAGGTCCTCGGGGAACCCCTGGGCCGTCAGGATCCGCACCCCTTCGGCCGGGTGTTCCTCGGTGGCGGAGTGGGCGGCGTTAGGGAAGCGCTCGTAGTCGAAGTCGTGCAGCAGGCCCACCAGGCCCCACTCATCTGGGTCGCCTCCCTGGACCGTGGCCATGGCGCGCATGGCAGCCTCCACCGCGTACATATGCTTGCGGAGCGCCTCGGAGGGCGTGTACTCGTGCATCAGCGCCAGGGCGCGGTCCCGGGTCCAGGTGGAGGGAGTCGGCATGGAGGGAAGATAGGCGATGAGCCGGCAGCGGTCAGCGGTCGGGATTCAGCGTGCAGCGTTCAGCGATCAGCGCTGAAACGCGAGACGACCCTTCGGTGCCCGATCCGAAGGGTCGTCCTGCGGTCTGACCGCTGAATGCTGAATGCTGATTGCTCAATGCTGAATGCGAACCGCTGAGCGCTAAGCCAATAACCCTACGGCGCCGGGCAGCTCACCGTGCCGCAGACTGGCACCGGAAGGGTGGTCCCGTAGGTTGTATTGATCGCCGCCGCCGCCCCGTCCGCGATCAGCCGATGGGCCAGAGAGGACGGATGGAAGCCATCCAGCGAGAACATGGTCCCGAACCCCACCGACTGGCCCACCAGGGCCGGCGCGAGGTTGGGGAATCGCGGAATAGTCCCATTGGCCACGAGGGCCTGCATCGCCGCATTGAGATCAAAATAGGCGAAGCCCCGCGCGGTTGCCTCGCTGGCGATGTGTGCGTTGTACTGGGCGACGGCGGTCGCGATACCAACTGTTTCCGCACCGGTCACCACTTCGGCATCGATCGAGCAGTCGATCGACGTGGGAGATGGCGCTCCGGCCAGGCCGGCTGCGATGCTGAGCTTGGTCAATCCGATCGGCCATGGCACCAGCACCGGAATGCCCCCGCCACTGGGTGGGATCGGGGCGCAGTTGGCCGCGACCGAGAAGGTGGGCAGGCCCGAGATGGTGGGATCCCGGGGCGGGAACGGGAAAGGACAGTCCCCTCCGGCCCCGTTGCCGTTCTTGAGGCAGAACCAGATCGCGGCCGAATTGGCATAGGGGATCGATGTCACATCAGGCACCGAGACCAGCACCGCCCTGGCACCTTCCGCCTCGACGGCATCCAGGACGGCGTCGTAGTCTGTTGCGAAATCGACGGCGGGGGTCACCAGCATCGGATTGCCGGGATTGGCGTCCAGCAGCGCTCCCAGCACATCGTTGGCCCCGATGAACACCGAGACGAAGGTCGGCTGCAGGGTGTGCATCAGTTCCAGTTCGGTGCGGCCTCCCAGGATGAACTGCTTGTACACGTCGGTGGCGGACGGGGGCGCCCCGAAGTTGCTCAGCAGCTCACTGACCGTGGCACCGGGGAATGCCACGTTGTTGATCGGCTGGCTGGTGGGCGCCCGGAGACTGCAGCTGCTGGCCGAAGCGCCGCCGACCCGGTGCTGGGTGACATTGTTGTCGAACGGCGCGGGACAGCCGTTGCCCAGGAAGGGATTGTTGTTGAACACGGGCATGTTGAACGTGGTGCCCATCGCCATGGCCAGCAGGTTGGCGTAGGAGCGTTGCTGGGTGCTGTCGTTGATGCCCGCCGACTGGAACCCGGCGGTGATGCTGTTGCCGAGTGATACGTAGCGGCGGAATATCGGGTCGTTTACGGCCGGCTCGTTGAGGCTGTCGTCGGCGCGGCAGCTCCCGAGGAGCGGCAGCGCTACGAGCAGGGAGACGGCAATACGCTTGAAGGACATGGCATGCTCCCCGTCGCTTAGAAGTTCCAGGTGAGTGTGGCGCCGAAGAGGTGCGCCTTGAAGGTATAGATCCCGTCGTTCGGGGTGCCCGCTTCGCGCGAGCGCCCGCGGCGGTCGGCCTGGTCGATATACTGGTACGCCAGATCGATGTGTCCGCTGCCACCGAGCCGGGTGCCGAAGCCAGCGGTGAACTCGGTCCGGCCGCCCTCGGGGAGGGTGGGGGTGACGTTTTCGTCCGGGGCGGCGCCGCTGTGGGTCAGGAAGCCCGCCCGCACGACGCTCGAGCTTCCGACGCCATACTCGCCGCCGAAGCGCCAGCTGTGGGTCTTCACGAAATCCTGGGGCAGGGTGGTCGGGCCCAGGATGGAGAAGTCCAGAACGATCGTGTCCCACACTTTCCAGTTCTGCATGCCGTAGTCGACCAGCAGCTGCAGCTTGTCGGTGGGCCGAAAGGCCACGCCGAGGCTCAACTGCTCCGGCAATCGGACCGCGGTGGCGCCACCCTGCTTGACCAGTGGACCCCCCGGCTGAAACTGGGGGGCAAGGACCGCGTCCAGCGGAGTACCCGCCGGAAGCCCCAGCGGATTGCCCGGCGGGAGCAGGATGCCGGTGGGGACCTGCTTGAACTCGGCGTCGCCGTCGATATCGTCGAGCAACGCCGTTTGCCGCCACAGGCCGAGCGCCG
>CALMOP010000144.1 GCA_937871775.1 uncultured Gemmatimonadota bacterium
AACGCCTGCACGCGTCGATCTGCGTCGACGGCAAGTGCTACCAGGGCTCGGCTGATCTCTCCGGTGCGATCGCCGCCGTGATGGCCAAGCTCGCGCGCACCCACGCCCAGTGGCACCGTGAGCCGACTGGCGCGCCCGTGACGGTCGGTACTGCCGACCTGGGCGACGTCGTGGCTTCCAAGCGCATGCTGACCGCGACGGGGTATGTCGACTCGGCGCGGATCGGCATCATGGGTGGCAGCTACGGCGGATACATGGTCCTGGCAGCCCTGACGCTGGAGCCGGACGCGTTCAAGGTCGGCGTGGACTTTTTCGGAATCTCGAACTGGGTCCGCACCCTGACCAGCATCCCGCCCTACTGGGAGTCGTTCCGCAAGGCGTTGTACGACGAGCTCGGCGACCCCGCGACGGACAGCGTGCGTCTGCACCGCATCTCACCGCTCTTCAACGCCGACCGGATCCGGGTCCCGCTCCTGGTCGAGCAGGGGGCCAACGACCCCCGGGTGCTGCAAGTGGAATCCGATGAGATCGTCGCCGCGGCGAAGCGGAACCAGGTGCCCGTCGAGTACATCGTCTTTCCCGACGAGGGGCACGGGTTCGTGAAGAAGGAGAACGAGATCCGGGGCTACACCGCGGCGATCGCGTTCCTCGATCAGCACCTGCGTGGCGCCGCGAGGTGACCCCGTCAGGGCTGCCGTCCGACATGCGGGGAGGCGCTGATGGCGCTGGGTGGTCTCGCCCGCGTCATGGGGGTCGGCGCCTGCGGGCCGATGCGCTCTGGTTATCCTTGGGGCTGGTGGTTCTCGCGGCGTGCGGCACCCAGGCTCATCCCGTCACCTTCAATGCGGATATCGGCCCGCTGGTCCGGCGGGAATGCAGCGGCTGCCATCGCGAGGGGGGCATCGCGCCCTTCGCGCTCACCACCTACGACGAAGTCCGGACCCGGGGCCCCGGAGTGCGCGCGATGGTTGAGAGTCGGCGGATGCCGCCGTGGCCCGCCGATCCGACGTACCGGGTCTTCCTCGGCCAGCATACCCTCACCAGTCACGAGATCGCCCTCATCGGCTGGTGGGTGGAGTCGGGGATGCCCGAGGGAGAGCCTCGCCCTCTGCCACCCATCGCTCCGCCTCCGAGGGTGCAGGGCCTTGGGGAGCCTGACTTGGTGCTGGAGATGCCGGAACCGATCCGGCTTCCGGGGGACCGGCAGGATCATTTCTTCATGGCCAAGCTGCCTTTTGTCATCCCGGCCGATACCACGATCCGGGCGATCGAGTTCGTCCCGGGGAATCGGGCTCTGGTGCACCACATGAACGGGGCGCTGATCACCTATTCTGGTGCTGCGAAGGCCGACCCCAGACACGGAGCCTGGTACTCCGAGATGCGAGAGGGCTCCATGGAGGGAGCCCATTCGCTCCACCTCGAGAATGACGACGGTACCCTGGCGCCCATCACGCTGTCCGTGGCGAACTACCTCCCGGGGTCGAACCCGGTAGTGCTGCCTGATGGAATCGGGGGTTGGCGAGTGACCCGGAAGGGGGTCTTCCTCCTCAACATGATTCATTACGGCCCTACGGCGACCCCTCAGGAGGATCGCTCCCGCGTCAACATCTACTTCGGAGACCACCCGCCGACACGCCCGGTCAGCCAGTTCATTCTCGGAACGCTGGGGATCGCGCCGATCGTGCCGCCGCTGGTGGTGCCCCCCGATACCGTCATGACGTTTCGCTCGCAACTCGAAATGCCGACGGCCATCTCGATCGTGAACATCAACCCGCACATGCACCTCCTGGGCCGGAGTCTGCTGGCCTTTGCCCTCACCCCCGCGGGCGACACCATACCGCTGATCCGGATCCTCCATTGGGACTTCCGGTGGCAATACTTCTACACGCCACCGAAGATCATCACGGTCCCGGCCCGTTCGGTGATCCATCTCGAGGTGGTCCTCGACAACACCACGGCCAACCCGAACAATCCCTTCTCCCCGCCGCGGGAGGTCAAGGAGCAGGGGGGGAGCATGCGGACTACCGATGAAATGATCCAGCTGATCATCAGCGGTTTCCCCTATCGGCCGGGGGACGAGTCCATTTCATTGGAAGCGACCCCTCAGAGCACTGCTCCAGGTGGACACTGAGCGTGGCCATCCGGATGCCCAACCGACCTCTCGTCATCCGACCATGGACTGCCTCAGATCGTGGCCGCCGGAGACACCGGTCGCGACGAACCGCGTCCGCCGCGACGCGGCCGCGCCTCGTTCTGGCGCCCCGGCGGTCCGCATCCGTCCGGTGCAGTGACTGGCCCGCGGCGTGCCTGAACTGACGGCTCTCCGTGCGCTGGCCCGCGCGATGGGTGTGCACACCCAGTACACCGACGGCCTGCGCCAGCCCGTCACGGTGGCTCCGGAGACCCTGGTCCGCGTGTGTGCCGCGCTGGGCGCCCCAATCGAGCGGCCCGCCGACGCCGTCGAGGCGCTGCGGGCACGCCAGGCAGGCGCGAACACGGCGCTGCTGCCACCGGTAGTCGTCGCCTGGGACGGGACTCTCCCGCCGATGGCCTTCCCGGGCGACGGTCCCGTCCATGCACAGCTGACCTTCGCTGATGGCCAGGTCGTCCACATGAAGCGGGCGGGTCCCAAGCTTCGGGTGAGCCGCCCGCTCCCCCTCGGTTACCATCAGCTCACGATCGAGGTGCCAGGCCGGCGGGAGAGCTGCACCATCATTGCGGCACCGATGCAGACGTGGCGCCGGCCAGGCTCGCATCGGAGCTGGGGGGTCGGCACTCAGCTGGCCGCTCTCCGCTCGGCACGCAGCCGCAGCCTCGGCGATCTGCGGGACCTCCAGTCCGTCTGCCATTGGGTGCGTGAGCGGGGCGGCGACCTGGTGACAGTGTTGCCCCTGCTCCCCACCTTCAACACCGAACCAGCGGAGCCCAGCCCGTACTCGGCGGTGAGCCGACTCTTCTGGTCGGAGCTGATCCTCGATCTGGGCGAAGGCCATCGGCCGGCGGCCGCGCCCGCTGTCCTGGACGTGACCCGGGGCGACGCCGAGGTCCGTGCCGCGCTTGCCAGCTATCCAGTCCCGGCGCCGTCGGAACTGGACCAGGAGCTGTGCCGCTACGCCCGTTTCCGCGGGGCCCAGGCCCGACTCGGTCGGAACTGGCGCGACTGGCCAGCCGCCGCCCGGGCCGGGACCCTGACGCCGGATCAGGTGGATCCCGAGGAGGAGCGCTTCCACCTCGTCGCCCAGATCCTGACCCGCCGCCAGCTTCATGACCTGAGGCAGCGCCTGGACCACGGCGGCTTCCGGCTGGGCCTGGATCTGGCCGTGGGCGGGCACCCGGACGGCTATGATCCGTGGTCCCGCCAGGCGCTGTTCGGCGACGGGATTTCGGTGGGCGTGCCTCCGGACCTGGGTTTCCCGAGCGGCCAGGACTGGGGCTTCTCGCCGGTCCTGCCTGCAGTCTCCCGCCGCGAGGGCCACGGCTACCTGGCGGCGTCCATCGCGCACCAGGCGAGCCTGGCGGGAGTGCTCCGAGTGGACCACATCATGGCCTGGACCCGGCTGTACTGGATCCCCCATGGCTTCGGACTGCACCAGGGGACCTACGTTTCGTATCCTGCCGAGGAGCTCTTCGCCATCCTGGCCCTGGAATCGAACCTCCACCGCTGCGAGGTGGTGGGTGAGAACCTGGGAACCGTGCCCCCCGAGATAGGCGAGGCGTTGCCGCGCCACCGGATCTGGGGGATGTACTTGGCCATGTTCCAGGCTTCGTCTGGCCGAGAGGTAGCCCCTCCAACCGCCGCCGACATGGCCCTGGTGGGCACCCACGACACGCCCACTTTCGCGGGGTGGCTGGAAGGCAACGACATCGCGGACCGGGTTCGCTACGGCCTCCTGGCCGAGCCGGCCGCCCCCGCGGCCCATGCGGAACGCACCCAGGCCACGCATTGGCTGGCGGAACAGGTTGGCAGCAGGCTCGAGGACCCCCGCGCCTTTCTGGGCACACTGCTGGAATGGCTTGGCCGGTCGGACAGCCCGCTGGTGGTTCCCTGGTTCGAGGACCTCTGGCTCGAGGGGGTGGCGGTGAACCTTCCCGGGACCCCGTCGTCGGTGCGCCCCAACTGGCAGCGACCGATGCGACGCTTGCTGGACCAGATCTTCACCGACGCCGAGGTGGACCGGCTGCTCCGCCGCCTCCATCGCGCCCGGAACCCATAGGTCGGTGCCCGGCTTTCACCGCGAAGAGGCCAAGGGAGCACCCGCCATCGCCTCCCGCCGCACCTGTCCGAGGATGGCATGGCGAATGAGCCCGCTCCCGAAAGCCACCAGCCGCCAGTAGCGCCGAAAGCGACGCAGCGTGGCCGGATCAGCGCACCGGACACGGGTTTCGGTGGCCAGCTCGGTCCCATCAGCGGTGCCGGTCACTTCGAAGTTCCAGGCCGCCTGGGCCAGTCCCTCCGGAAGGGCCTCCCGGAATCGGGCCGGCGGGATCGGCACGCTCTCGGCCGCCAGAGCCCAGAAGCGACCGGTAATTCCCAGGACAATCTCCCGCGGCGGCATTTGCTGGAGGAGGACGAAGTCAGACTGGTCCAGGTTGGCCAGAGAGGCCCTGGATCCGCGAGCCGGGCGGACAAGGCGTCGCCAGGTAGCCCCGGGCGAACCCAGCAGGGCTGGAATGAGACGCAGGCCCATCAACCCTCGGACCAGCCACGGGCGACTGAAGTCGGTGGCGAGAAGGGTGGCATAGACCTGGGCGGGGGGCGGCGCGATCCGCACGGCGTATCGCGCCGCGACGTCGTACGTGGGCATCCAGGCGTCGAGAAGAGTCATGCCGATGCTCGGCTCACGCCGTGCCAGACCGGTGGGGTAAGGCCCTTGGGGCCTCTCACGGCTGTCGCGGACAGGCCGAGCCCCACCAGCTCAATGTGCTGGTCAGCTCGATCCCGGCAGGCGCAGCGCCTCGACCTGGCGCAGATGGTGCTGGAGGTGGCCGAAATAGTCCCGCATCAGGTAGTCGAGCGAGGTGGCCTGACCCCTGGGCACCGGTTGCCATGCCACCGTTTCCAGATTGTGCCTCGTGTGCATGCGCGAGCGGACCGGGTCAGGAATGGCGCGCATGACGTGCGCGAGATGGTAGTTGTACGACGCCCAGAGATCCAACAGATCGGGCCAGGGGACGCCCTGGTACCCCTGGACCGCGACCCAGGCGTCCTGGTCATATCCCGAAAAGATGAGGTCTTCCTGCCACACCGCGCGCACAAAGCGCTGGTGATTATTGGCGGCGGAGTCGATGAGATGCCCGATGATCTCCTTCGCGGACCACTTGCCGGGGCGGGGTCGTCGGGCGGCGTCCGCGTCGGGCACGCGCTTCAGGCGCCTGGCGGCAGCGCTAACGGTAGCGATGAAGTCGTCGACGTATTCCATGCTCATCACTGGTCTCACTGACGAAAGGGCGGGCTCACTCGTGGCCGACGACCCGGCCCAAGAGTGCTCGGGAGGCTTTGAGGTCAGTCATCGGCGACTCCGGTGTGAGTCAGCACTGAGGCGAGACGGCCGAACCGCGCCGCGGCTGCTCCAGGGCTGGCCGCCGGCCCGGCGGGCGCGCGGCCTTAGCGGATGCCGGTGTCGAAGTCGAGCTCAACGTGTGTCAGTTCGGTGGATTCGACGACCACGGCGTGGGTTTGCCATAGGACCCCAAGGAGGGGTGCCGAGGAATCTGGCGTCACCGTGTACGGACCCGGGGCGAGATGGACCAGGAAGTGGCCCATCGCGTCGCTGCGAAAGTGCGCCATGAAGCGCTCACCAGACCGAACCTCGAAACGGGCGCTGAAGGGAGCATCGCAGGGCTCGTCCTCCCGGCAGACGGGCTGGACGGGGCCCCGCCGCACCACGCCTTCCAGGCCAGTCGATGTGGTCCCCGGTGTATCGGGGGCGGCGGAGTCGTTGGCGCTGCCGCATCCCACTATCAGCGGAAGCAGCCAAGGGAGGTAGCGGAGTCTCATGGCATCCTATCGATGCTTGCTGGTAGAGCAGGCCGGTGGCAGACGCCTCGGCCCTATGGGCGCTCGCAGGCAGGATCCAGGTTACCGATCGTGTGTCGCTCGCCGGCCTTGAAATCGAAAGCCGTCTCCGCCGCGTGGCAATAGCTGTGGATGACCCGTAAGCGGAGGTGACCCGGTGAAACGGTGAAGTCGCGTCCCTGAGGGCCGATTTCGCCGAGGTAGCGACCGTTGCCAAAGAGGCTGGTACCGGAGTAGGAACTCGCCACGGCGAAATGGACCAGCGACGGGTCCGGCGGAGGCGCAGGGCGCGGTTGCGCGAGGAGGCCAAGCCCCAGCAGCGCCAGGCCGACGATGAGACCAAACGGGATGAGATTGCGGCGCTCAGTCCCGGCCTCTTGCAGCAGGCGGAAGATCCGCCACCACGCCGGGACCGAGCGGGTGCGATGTTGCGGAATCAGCACGGGAGCGTGGGTCGGCGCGGGTATGATCGCACGTCGCGCCTCGGGATGCTCTGGAGCAGCGTCACCGGTCG
>CALMOP010000145.1 GCA_937871775.1 uncultured Gemmatimonadota bacterium
CACCCCTTCCATCGCCGCGGCCACGGTGCCCGAGTAGAGGACGTCCTCGCCCATGTTGGGCCCGTGATTGACCCCCGAGAACACGAAGTCCGGGCGTTCCGGCATCAGCGCGCCCAGCGCGAGCAGCACACAATCGGTCGGGGTACCGTCGATCTGGTAGGCCCCATCGGGGCGGCGGGCCGGGCGAACCGGACGGTGCATGGTCAGACTATGTGAGGTCCCGCTCTGCTCGCGGTCCGGTGCCACGACGGTCACCGTCGCCACCTCGCGGCAAGCCTCGGCCAGGAGTCCCAGGCCGGGGGCCAGAATGCCGTCGTCGTTGGAAACCAGGATGTTCATGCGGGGAACAAGATAACTACCAGCCGGATGGGCGCGATACTGAGTGACCCGGAGCCTTGAGAGGTGATCCGCGGCCTTTCGCACTGAGCGGCGTGGAATCGATAACGCACCCGCCCCGCCGGCCTGCGCCCGAGGGGTTGCCCGCCACGATGCTGGGGGCGCGCTGGCATCGAGGCGATCTGTGGTCGGGACCTGTTAGGGCTTGTCGGTGAGCTTGAGGGTATAGCGGCTCAAGGCTATGCGGTGGTCGGGTCGGGCCGGGTGGGTGGCCGCTTGCCGTCGAGCATGGCCATGATGTCCTCGATGGCCTCGGCCAGCTCACGCAGGGTCTCCCGCTCGGTGGCGGCCCGGGCGGCGCCCCGAAGTTCCCCGGTGCGGCGATAGTGCTCGATGCGCTGGCGGGCCCCCTCGATGGTGTACTTCTCGGTATACAGGAGGTGCTTCACCAGCATG
Organism: uncultured Gemmatimonadota bacterium; assembly: GCA_937871775.1. GTDB lineage: Bacteria > Gemmatimonadota > Gemmatimonadetes > Gemmatimonadales > GWC2-71-9 > JADJOM01. The sequence continues at coordinate 793 of CALMOP010000145.1, forward strand.
ATGAGCTCGACTTCCCGACTCTTATAGACCCGGTTACCAGAGCGATTCTTGGCGGGATTAAGGAACCGGAACTGACTCTCCCAATAGCGCAGGACGTGTGGCTTCAGATCGGTAAGGGCGCACACCTCCCCGATCGAAAAGAACTCCTGCACCGGACGGGCGATGGTCACCGCCAGGACTCCGCTTTCAGAGCGCGCTCCATCAGTTCTCCAATCACCTGCCGCGCGGGTTTGTCCTCGAACAGGATGGCCGCTACTTCCGCACAAATCGGCAGCTCGACCGCGTAACGCGCGGCCAGTGCCAGCGCTGCTCGGGCGGTGTTGGCGCCTTCCGCGACCGACCGATGGGTCGCCGTATAGCCGGCGAGGGTCCCGCCGGCCGCCAACGCCAGACCCAGGCTCCGATTGCGGCTCAGGGCGCCGGTGGTGGTGAGGATCAGATCCCCCATGCCAGCCAGCCCTGCAAAGGTCTGCGGATCGGCCCCCATGGCCACCCCCAGCCGGGTCATCTCGGCCAGGCCCCGGGTGATCAGGGCGGCGCGAGGGTTGTGGCCCAGGCCGAGCCCTTCCAGGATTCCGGCGGCGATGGCGATGACATTCTTGAGGGCACCCGCCAGCTCCACGCCGGTCACATCCCGATTCCGATACACCCGGAATGTGGGAGTCGCGAACACCTCCTGCACCGTGCAGGCGGTCGCGTCGTCGGTTGCGGCGGCGACCACCGCGGTCGGTTGCCCCTGGAACACCTCCAGGGCGAAGCTGGGCCCCGACAGCGCCGCGACCCGCCGCCCCGGCAATTCCTCGCCCAGCACCTCGGACATGAGATGGAGGGTGCCCGGCTCGATGCCCTTGGTAGCGGTCACGACCAGGCTGCCTGGACCAATCCCCGGGGCCGCCTGGTGGACCACCTGCCGGAGCACCGGGCTGGGTGCAACCGTCAGCACCACATCGGCGCCCTGGCACGCCTGCACCGGATCGGCAAACGCGCGCAGAGTCGGGGCCAGGGCGCAGCCGGGAAGGAAGATCGGGTTTTCCCGTCGCTGGTTGACCGCCTGGACCACATCCGACTCGTAGGCCCAAAGACGGACCGCGGAGCCTTTCCGCGCCAGCAAGTCGGCCAGTGTCGTGCCCCAGCCCCCTGCCCCGAGAACGGCAATCGCGGTCATAGGTCCCGGGTGGCGGCGCGGCGGGCGTGACGCCCGAAGCGGTTTTCGGTGCCAGCCAGGAGCCGCTGGATGTTGACGCGGTGCTTCCAGACGATGAACCCGGCCAGTCCAACGTCGATGAGCAGGGTGACCGCCGAGCGTCGCTCAGGATGCAACAGCCAATCCGCCACCGGGAACATGGCGGCGGCGATGATGGAGCCCAAGGAGACATACCCCGAGGCCCAGACCACCACGGCCCAGATCACCAGGATCACCGGAAAGGCCAGCGGCGCCAGCGCGATGACCATCCCGGCTGCAGTGGCAACTCCCTTGCCTCCGCGAAACCGGACGAAGATCGAGAACACGTGGCCGATCACCGCGGCGACCCCGCACCAGATCGGGAAGTACGGCAGGTCGGGCCGTGCCGGCCCGAAGGCCAGCACCGGCAGCGCACCTTTCAGGACGTCGAACAGCCCCACCGGGATGGCGAAGCGCCAGCCGAGCACTCGGTACAGGTTGGTCGCGCCGAGATTGCGGCTGCCGTGCTCCCGGAGGTCGAGGCCCCTGAACGCACGTCCGACGATGTAGCTGGTCGGGATCGCGCCGATCAGGTACGAGGCCGTCAGCCAGGCAACCGCGCTGCTCATCAGGAAACTCCCGGGCTAGGACTCCGAGGGTCAGGTCACCCGCCGGTCACCGCCGGCCCGATCTAGCCCGCCCGCGGCCGCCGGCCGTCGTCGCGATCGTGCCGACTCGCCCCCCGGGCCGTGAATCGGAGCCGCAGGGGGGCGCCTTCGAATCCCCAGGCGGCCCTAAAGCCGTTCTGCAAGTAGCGCTGGTAGGACTCCAGCACCTCGTCGGGGCGATTGCACACGATGGCGATCGCCGGTGGCCGGGTCTCGATCTGCGAGGCGTACAGCAGCTTCACTTCCTCTCCCCCGGCCTGGGGCGGGGCATTGCGCGCCAACAGGTCCTGCAACACCCGGTTCACTTCGCTGGTGGACACCCGATGATCCCGCGCCGCCGCCACCGCAAGGATCAGTTCCGGCAACTTGCTGATCCGCTGCCCAGTGGTGGCGGACACATACAGAAACGGTACGAATCCCAGAAACGGCGCTTTCTCAATCAGCTGGTCCTGGCCCCGCTTGGCAGTGTTGGGATCCTTCTCGGGAATCAGGTCCCACTTGTTCACCGCCACGATGAGGCCGGCCCCCTGTTCCCATGCCTCCGTTGCGATCCTGAGATCCTGGGCATGGAGGCCCAGGGCGGCGTCCACCACCAGAACGCAGACATCGGCGCGCTCAATGGCCCGGTGGGTTCGGAGGGTACTGTAGAACTCAACGTCATCTTCTACTTTAGCCCTACGCCGTAACCCCGCTGTGTCAATGAAGTTGAGTGTTTTTCCGTGATGCCGCAAGGGGGTGTCGATTGCATCACGGGTCGTTCCCGGCTCCGAGGCCACTACCAGCCGCGCCTCTCCCAGCAGCCGGTTGATCAGGGAAGACTTGCCGGCGTTAGGGCGGCCAACCACCGCCACGTGGATCGTGGCCTCGTCCTCCTGGTCATTCCGGGGTGGCAGCAGGGCCACGATCCGATCCAGCAGGTCACCACTGGCTTTCCCCACTGCTGCCGACACGGGCTGGGGTTCTCCCAGGCCCAACTCGTAGAACCCGAGGTGGGCGGTGGTCTCGGGGAGGTCATCGAGCTTGTTGACAGCCAGCAGCACCGGGCGGCCCGCCCGCCGCAGCCGGGTGGCGATCTCGCGGTCCATGGGGGTGAGGCCGTCCCGGCCATCGACCAGAAACAGGATCACGTCGGCCTCGTGCATGGCCAGCTCGACCTGGGCCCGAATCGCCGTGTCCATTGACTCCCGTGACTCCGGCACCAGGCCGCCGGTATCGACCAGCCAGAAGGTCCGACCAGCCCACTCGGCCTCGCCGAAGTGGCGGTCGCGAGTCGTGCCGGCTCGTTCCGACACGATGGCATCCCGCCCACCCAGCAGCCGGTTGAACAGGGTCGACTTGCCCACGTTGGGGCGGCCGACGATGGCCACCGTGGGTTTGCTCATGCCGGCACCGATCCGAGGGCGTCGGTGAAGCACCAGGAGGGTCTGACCTCGACCGAGAGCGTGGCCTGCAGGTGCGACAGGGTAAGATCGTCCACGAAGAGTCCGTCCTCGTTCAGCGACTCGCCGGGGATCAGAGCGAGGTCAAGGTCGGTCCTTGCGGCGAGCGCCGCCCGGAAGGCCGTGCCAGGCAGCAGGCCGGCACAGGTTACGGTTGGGCCGAACAGCGGGTTGCTCAGGGAGACCAACTCGAACCGCGCACCGGTCAGCGCACCCAGTGGTTCCAGGACCTGGGGCATCAGGGTGGCCATGGACACCCCAGTACACACGGCGATCCGGCGGCCTTCCCAGCCCGACAGTCGGGGTCCCGCCTCGGCCAGTTGGCGCTGCAGGTATCTCACCGCACCGACGCCGTTCTCCACTTGCTCGAAGCCGTCATACCAATCCGCGGTGGGCAGAGACCTTGCCGCCCGCAGATACAGCTCGTCGGCTCCCATCGCCCAGCTCCGGCCGCGTTCGGCCCGGGCCCGGCTGGCCCAGGCCTCGATCCGGGTGAGGGCCGCGTCGCACTCGGCGGCCGTGGGTTCACGAACCAGGTGGTGCTTGCTGAAGGTGGTGAGCCCGACCGGGACCACGGACACGCTCAGGGTTGCCGGACCGAGCCGCCAGAGGGCGGCGAGGGTCTGCTCCAGGACGGCTCCGTCGTTGACCCCCGGTGAGAGCACGACCTGGGTGTGAAAGCGGATGCCGTTGGAGGCCAGATGGCCGAGTTGCTCCACGATATCCGGTGCCAGCGGGTTGCGCAGGAGCCACCGGCGGATCATGAGGTCCGTGGCGTGGACACTGACATAGAGCGGAGAGAGCCGATACTCCACGATCCGCGACAGATCCCACGGCTTCAGGTTGGTCAGGGTGGCGAAGTTGCCATACTTGAAGGACAGGCGATAGTCGTCGTCCCGGATGTACAACGTCTCTCGCAGCCCCTCGGGAAGGCCGTCTACGAAGCAGAAATCACAACGGTTGGCGCAGCGCCGGATCCGGGGAGGTGCGATCGCGACTCCCATCGGGAGCCCCTCCGGCCGCTCAACGTCATACTCGAGTTCGGCGCCGTCGGGGTGGCGCACCGATAGCAGGAACTGCTCATCCGCGCTGAGGAACTCCCAGTCGAGGAAGTCCTCCAGTTCGCGCCCATTGATGGAGCGCAGTTCGGTGCCGACCTGGAGCCCCAGCTCGGCGCCCAGGGAGTGGGGATGAATCTGGGTGACCTTGATCATGCGGGGCCAAAGATAGGTTGGCCCCCGGGCTGGCGATACGGTTGGCGTTCAACGGGGTCAGGAAAGCCAAAAGGGGTGGAGGCCCGAGGCGCCCACCCCTTCTCTACCCGGCAGTGCTCCCGGCTACCAGCAGGCCGGCGCGCCCTCGCGGGTGACGGCGGGGTTGGGGCTGTTTGCAGCCGTGCCGATGTAGACGCCACAGGTGGTGATGGTCCCGCCGAGTCCGGGGTTGGTCACGGTCGCAGAGTACCCGATCACGCCGACGTATGTCAGTACCACGGTGTTGCCCGTTGACGGCGTGTAGTACGCCGAACCCGCACCACCAGTTGCATTCACCGGAGCGACCGAGGAGATGTTTCCGGCGTAGTCGTTGTTGTCGAAGTAGAAGCCCTCCTGGGCGGTGACCAGGTTCCGGAGGTCGGTCTTCATCGACGCCAGGATGGCTTTCTCCTTGGAGTTGGTGAACTTCGGGATCGCGATGGCTGCGAGGATCCCGATGATCACAACAACAATGAGAAGCTCGATAAGGGTAAAGCCCTTCGTGGACATGACCACTCCCGGCTCTGCAGGCGGCGGGGTTCATCTTCATCCGGAATTATCACACCTTCGGCAAGCAACGCCCATGCCACGAATGTGGATAAGCGTTCTAAGCAGTTGCAAGGATTCGCCTTGTGGGCCTTGCTAGGGGTCAGGGGTCGGATCCCGTCCCGTGAGGAGTCGGGCAACCTGCCAGTGAGCACCCCTACCCACCCCCGGGCAACGGAGCGGGGCGGTTGATGGCTTGGTGAAGTCGCTCAGTGGTGGCTCAACGAGTAAACATAGGCGGCAACTGCCTTCACGTCATCGTCGGTGATCGCTGAGCCTCCCTTGGCAGGCATTGGAATGCCGCTCTTGGACTGCTCCTTGGGAACGCCCGAAAGGATCTGCTTCACGAGATCGTCGTAGGTTCCCTTGCTGTGCAGCCAGGCGTCGTCGGTCAGGTTGGGGCCGACCAGGCCCTTCGCATCCTGGCCATGGCAGGCATAGCAGAGCCCGGTCTTGTGGAAGATCTCGTTCCCCTTCGTGACCATCTCCTGGGTGACTTCGGAAGGAAGGTCCTGTGCGCTGGTGGAGCTGGTGACCGCGGCTAGGGCACCGAGGGCGGCGACCGCCCGGAGAATGACGTTCATGCCGAACTCCGATTGGGTGGATTATCCGAACCGACCGGAGGGCATGGTGCGCAAGAGCCGGACCGGTAATCGGGTCGTGGCGAAACCTTTAAGACGGCCAGTGTGCACGTTGTAACATATTGTATGTCAACGTCTTAGGAAGCGATGCCTAGCTGGCAGGATTTCGCTCGTCCGCCATGGGGATGTCCTCTTGCCGGTCCGGTTGTCCCGGCAGGGGGGTCCCCTGGTCATCAAAGCTCGGGCCCCCGCCGGGGGCGAGGGGTATGGGTGAGAGCGGGCGACCGGACTCGAACCGGCGACGTCCAGCTTGGGAAGCTGGCATTCTACCAACTGAATTACGCCCGCAGATGGCTGGAACACAATGTGCCGGCGCGGACCTTCCCTTGTCAATGCCGTGCGGCGGACGCGCGGGCTCGCCGCTGACCGGGCCGGCCAGCGCCCAAGCCCCGTGTGGATAGCCGTGAGGCGAGCTCTCTCTGCGACACCAGAAAGACCGGAAGCTCAGCTGGCCGTGTAGCGCCAGCCCTTGATACCAGTCCCCTTGCCCACCGCCTCGAACGGCGCGGTCTCCCCCGCCTTCAGAGCAGGAATCGGGACCTCCGTGGTGGTCACGACCTGCCCCTCCTTGTCCAGGAGCTCCAGTTTCACGGTGACAGGATGGGGCGGGAGCACTTTGTTGCTTTCGTCCCGGGCCTCGCGTCCGGTCACCTTGCCGGTCAGCGTGGCGCTGTTACCGGCCAGTCGGGTGGATTCGATCTCCAGGTTCACCGGAAGCGCCTCCCGGGCCACGATCGCCTGGTAGAGCTGGTCCTGCTGCTTCGCGATCTTGTACCCCTCTGCCCGAAGTGAGTGGTCGTATTCCGCGAGGGGCTCCAGCGCGATCAGCTTTTCGGCGACCCTCGACAGCTTGGGGCCGTCCTGCAGCGCCAGATAGGCATTGGCCTGATTGAACAGGGCATCACGATTGAAGGGGCTGATCGCGATGACCCGACCGAAGGTCTCCGCCGCGGCCTGGTAGTTCTTGTCGTTGAACTGCCGCACGGCGATCTCCATCAGGTCGCTTTCCGACACCCCACCGATGTCATCCGTCCGGGTATCGCTACTGGCAGCGGCCACCAGCTGCTGTTCCAGCACTGCGGCGCTGTCGACCATGCCAGCGGCCCGGAAGGCCTGGGCCAAACCCTTCTTCCCCGCCAGATCCTCGGGGTCGAGGGTGACGGACCGGCGGAAAGCGGCGACGGCATCGGGGGCACGCCCAGCCTTCAGCAGCAATACCCCGTCATTGAAGGCCGCCTGATTCCGGACCTTCACCTGATTGGTATCGTTGGGTTGGGTGGCTGCCGCCCGTCCGTAGTAGGCCAGCGACGAGTCGGCCTGACCCGTGGCGTCGAACAGCTCCGCCAGGTTGACGTAGGCCAGCGGATTGGCGGAGGAGATGAGGTTCGCCGCCCGGTACATGACGACGGCGGAATCTTCTTGTTTCGACTGGCGGAAGCTGCCACCGGCGTTCACCAGAGCGGCCCAGGCGCGGTAACGGAGCTTGCCCAGCTCGTCCGTGCATCCCGGCGCCAGAGCGACCGCCCG
>CALMOP010000146.1 GCA_937871775.1 uncultured Gemmatimonadota bacterium
CGCGGTCCGCATCGCCACCGAGGTGGCCGGCGCGCTCGACTACGCCCACCGCCACGGCGTGATCCACCGCGACATCAAGCCCGAGAACATCCTGCTGCACGACGGCCGCGCCCTGGTGGCCGACTTCGGCATCGCGCTCGCCGCGAGCCGGGCCGGCGGCACCCGGATGACCGAGACCGGCATGTCGCTGGGCACACCATACTACATGTCGCCCGAGCAGGCGATGGGGGAACGGGAGATCACCGCCCGGAGCGACGTCTACGCCCTGGGCTGCGTGACCTACGAAATGCTGCTGGGCGAGCCGCCCTTCACCGGCCCCACGGCCCAGGCGATCGTGGCCAAGGTGATGACCGAAAAGGCGGCCTCGCTCATCGCGCGGCGGGATCGGATCCCGCCCGCCGTCGAAGATGCCGTGCTGACCGCCTTGGAGAAGCTGCCAGCGGATCGGTTCGCCACGGCTGAGGAATTCGCCGCAGCACTCAGTGGCACGGCGGCAGGGAGGTATGGCGGCAGGACGGCCCCCGGCGCGCGGTCTACCGCCGTACCGCCCTACCGCCGTCCCGCCCTCGCCGGCTGGGCCGTCGCGGCACTGGCAATCGGGGTCGCGGTCTGGGCGCTGGCGCGCCAGACTCGACCGGCCGGACCCAGCGTGTTCGATGCGGTGCTCCCCGACAGCGCCCCCATAACCTTTGCCGCGACCACGGCGACCACCTCCTACGGGGCCTCGCCCCGGAACCTGTCGATCTCGACCGCGGGCGACTTCGCGGTGTACGCGGCCCGGCACGGCGATTCGACCATGCTCTGGTACAGAAGCCTCCGGGACGCCGCGGCCCGCCCGATCGCCGGGACCCTCGGGGGGATCGCGCCTCGCATCTCCCCCGACGGGTCGCGTGTCGCCTTTCTCATCGGAGACCGCGTCATGGTGGTGCCGGTCGCCGGCGGGGAAGCCCGCCGGCTGCTGGAGGGCCAGGCCGCGACCTCGCTCCAGTGGCTCTCGGCCACCGAGGTCCTCTCCGTCGACCTCGACGGCTACCGCCTCAAACAACTGGACCGGGAAGGGGGCAGCGCGCAGACCAGGTCCATACCACGTTGCGTGCTCGGGCAGTGGGCCCCGGAATTGAAGCAACTGCTCTGCTCCTACAACCGAACCGCCCTGCTGTTTGATCCGGAGTCCGGGAACCAGTGGACGCTGCGCGCGGCCCTGCCCGACGGGTCGCCCGGAAGTCTGCTCGTGGGCTCCGCCTTTCGCATCGTGGACAAGCAGTACCTCGTCTACCTTGCGGTGGACGGCAGCCTGCTCGCCGCCCGCTACGACGCCGCCACCCACCTGGCGCAGCGGTCGGTGACGCTCCTTACCGGGGTCCGGCGGGAGGCCTTCGGCGAGGCACAGTTCGATCTCTCGGCCGACGGGACGCTGGTCTACGCCCCGGGCGTGGATGGGACGGTCGGCCGAATGGTCACCCTCCGGAGTGGAGGATCGCCGCAGCCGCTGCCGTTGGAGACGGGCGACTTCCAGCGCTACGACCTGAGCCGGGACCGGCGCTGGCTGGCGGCCGCCGTCCAGGCCACCGAGGGAATGGAATTGCGGATCTACGACCTGAGGGATGGGCAGCACTTCACCTGGCTCAGGGGGGAAGCGGTCCGCCACCCGCTCTGGAGTCCGGATGGGAAGTGGCTGCTGGTGTCGGTGCGGGACTCCACCCGCTGGACCATCCTCCGGGGCGCGCCGAGTTCGGGGGTACGGCCGGACACCGTAGCGAGCTTCGAGTTCGACCCCGCGAATCCCGATCCGGTCGACCTGCACGACGATCACCTGGCGGTGGCGCAGAACTGGGCCGGGTCGGCGGCCCTGCGCTTCGACCCGGGTCTCTCTCACCCCACGTTCGACACCGTCCTCACCGGTGTGCGGTTCACGTCGGTGTCCCCGAACGGGAAGCTCCTCGCATACCAGACGCTCGAGGGAGGCCGGATCGAGGTCACCTCGTTTCCGGTGACCGGGCGCCGCTGGCAGCTCGCGTCGGACGGCGCCGAACCGCTCTGGCTCTCGGCCACCGAAGTGCTCTACCGCAAGGGAGTCTCCTGGTACCTGGCCAGCCTCAATCCGGAGACCGGCGAGCCGGTGGGCGCCCCGGCATTCTGGGCCCGCGACCCCCGCTTCTCCGATACCTCCGGCTGGTCCAACCGGCCGTCACACGATGGCGGCATCATCTACGTCCAAGGACCGGAACAGACCAGCACCGGGTACCTCCGCGTAGTCCCCAACTGGGTGGCCCAGATGAAGGCCGCGGTGGACGCGGCAAACCGGTGAGCGACATCCCGGGACCCCTCGCCACCGCCCCTTCGGCTGCGCTCAGGGCAAGCCTCGCCGACCGCTACCGCCTCGAGCGGGAGCTGGGCCGGGGTGGGATGAAACTCGTGACTGAAGTCACAGCTCGGCTGCTGTCGCTGAAGCGACGGGTCGGCCGGCACACCCAGGGATCGCCTCACGGGGGCACTGCCGGTGCTGACGGCGCCTAGAACCGCGGACCAGCTCGACTATCCCCGCCGCGGTTCGCCCCGCGGCAGCCGCCTGGCGCGATGGCTGCTCGGCCTGATCGGCTGGCGCGTCGAAGGCGGGCTCCCCCCCTGCCCCAGGTTCGTGCTCATCGTGGCGCCCCACACCTCCAACTGGGACTTTCCCATCGGCCTGCTGGTGATGTTCGGTACCGACCTTCGGGCCAGCTGGCTGGGCAAGCATACGATCTTCCGATTCCCGGTCGCGCCCCTGCTGCGCTGGTTGGGTGGTGAGCCGATCGACCGGTCGGCGGCGCAGGGCACGGTGGAGGCTGCGATCGAACGCTTCCGCACCCGACCCCAGTGGGTACTGGCGCTTTCTCCCGAGGGAACCCGCAGGTTGGTAGGCCGCTGGAAGACCGGATTTCACCGGATCGCGGTCGGCGCCGGTGTGCCGATCGTGCCGGTCGCATTCGACTACCCGGCGCGAGCGGTGCGGATCGGCCCGCCGGTCGATCCCGATCCCGACGAAGTCGCTGGCGTGGCACAGCTCCGCGCCCTGTTCCGGAAGAGCATGGCCCGCTATCCCGAGCGCTTCGCCGAAGAGCCAGGCGTGAGCGCGTTGGACCGCTCGGAAGACTAGGTCAGGAGGTCGCACCTCATGATACGCACTCGCCTTGCAACCTTTGCGTGGAGCCTGGCGGGCGGGGTGGCGCTCACCTCCGCCCCGGTCGGCCTGGTCACAGGCCAGGGGCTACGAGTCTCTGCGGAGACCCGCTCGTTCATCACCGTCGATACACCCGTGGTGGCCCTGGTGCACGTCCGGGTCATCGACGGAAAGGGAAGTCCCGCCCAGGATGATCAAACGGTGTTGATCGAGCACGGGATCATCACGGCCGTTGGTGGTTCGGTGGCCATCCCGAGCGGAGCGCAGAGCCTCGACCTCACGGGACGCAGCGTGTTCCCGGGGTTGGTGATGCTGCACGAGCATCTGTTCTACACGATGCTCGGCTCGGCAACCTGGTTCGTCCTCAACCAGGAGCCGTTCAGTTTTCCGCGCCTGTATCTCGCCGGGGGAGCCACAACCATTCGGACCGGGGGCAGTGTGGAGCCCTACACCGACCTCAATCTGAAGGCCGCGATCGATTCGGGCCGGATCCCGGGTCCCGACATCGACATTACTGGTCCGTACCTCAACGGGCCCGGACTTCCCGGCATCTATCAGATGCACGCGTTGCGCGGGGCGGCGGCGGCCCGGAAGATGGTCGACTACTGGGCCGAGCTTGGGGTCACCTCGTTCAAGGCCTACACCAACCTCACCCGCACCGAGCTCAAGGCCGCCATCGATGCGACGCACGCGCACGGCCTCAAGATTACCGGCCATCTCTGCTCCGTCACATTCCGCGAGGCGGCTCGGCTGGGGATCGATGACCTGGAACACGGCCTCCTGGTCAGCACCGACTTCGTGCCGGGCAAGGCGCCGGACCAGTGCCCGGCGGGAGCCCAGGTCGACAGCTCGCTGCTGGCGCTCGACCTGGCGAGCGCGCCGGTCAACGAACTGATCCAGGAGCTGGTGTCTCACAAGGTCGCGATTACCTCGACCTTGCCCGTGTTCGAGACCTTTGCACCGCACCGCCCACGCCTCGTGGAGGGTGCGCTCGACGCCATGTCGACGGACGCCCAGATCCGGTATTTCGACAGTCGATCGCTCATCGCCGAGAGCGCCGACAGTACCAACCTGGTGCTGCTCCGGAAGGAGATGGCGTTCGAACGCGCGTTTGCCCAGGCGGGTGGGCTCCTGCTCGCCGGCTCGGACCCCACGGGCTACGGTGGCGTCGTGGCCGGTTTCGCCGACCAGCGGGAGATCGAACTCCTGGTCGAGGCGGGATTCACACCGCTCGAAGCGATCCAGGTCGCGACCTCGAATGGTGCCCGATACCTGAAGCGGGAGACCAGGATCGGCAGCATCACCGCCGGCCTCCTTGCCGACCTGGTCGTGGTGCGGGGGGATCCGACCACGAATATTCGCGACATCGAGAACGTCGAGCTGGTCTTCAAACGGGGCGTGGGCTACGACCCGGCCAGGCTGATCGAGTCGGTCCGGGGACATGTCGGGGTGAATTAGGGTGAAGCGAGCGGCGCGTAGCCGGTCCGGCCCTCGCCAATTGGCGTGGCCGACCCCATCTTGCCCGTTGAACCACTCTGGAGCCTGCCCGTGGCCGACTTGACCCCGCGGCTCGCGACCGCGCTCGGCGATCGCTACCGCATCGAACGGGAGCTGGGGCACGGTGGCATGGCCACAGTGTACCTCGCCCACGACCTCAAGCACGATCGCCAGGTCGCGGTGAAGGTCCTGCGCCCGGAGCTGGCCGCGGTCATCGGCGCCGAGCGCTTCCTCACCGAGATCAAGACCACCGCCAATCTCCAGCATCCGCATATTCTGCCGCTGCACGACTCGGGCGAGGCCGATTCGTTCCTGTATTACGTCATGCCGTTCGTGGCAGGGGAATCCCTTCGCGACCGGCTGGGTCGCGAGAAGCAGCTCCCGGTCGCGGATGCGCTGCGGATCGCCACCGAGGTCGGCAGCGCCCTCGACTACGCCCACCGCCATGGGGTGATCCACCGCGACATCAAGCCCGAGAATATCCTGCTCCATGACGGCTCCGCCATGGTGGCCGACTTCGGCATCGCGCTCGCCGCCAGCAAGGCGGGCGGGACCCGGATGACCGAGACCGGGATGTCGCTGGGGACGCCCCACTACATGAGCCCCGAGCAGGCCATGGGCGAGCGGGAGCTGGACCCGCGCAGCGATGTCTATTCTTTGGGGGCGGTGCTCTACGAGATGCTGGCGGGCGATCCCCCCTACACCGGCAGTACCGCCCAGGCCATCGTGGCCAAGGTGATCACCGAAAAGCCGCCGCTGGTGACCGCCGCCCGCGATACCGTGCCTCCGCATGTGGCGGCGGCGATTCACATGGCGCTGGCCAAGCTGCCCGCGGACCGGTTCCATTCCGCCGCCGAGTTCACTCAGGCCCTCACCCGGCCGGGACTGGTGAGTACCGCAGTGCGGGCCGCCGATTACCCGATGCAGCCGGCCCCGGATGCGCGGGCCCGAGCCGCGGACCGGCGGGTCGTGATGGCGCTGGCGGGGGCGCTGCTCATCGCCACCGGGCTCGCCGGGTGGGGCGTGCTGCGTCCACCACCGGCGGCGCGGCTGGCTCGGTTCACGGTGGCCCTGCCGCCGAGCCAGCAGCTCCTGCCGGACCTCGATGGCAGCTCGCTGGCGATCGCTCCGGACGGCCAGCGGGTGGTGTACACCGGCACCTCGGACAGTGGCGGAAGGCAGCTCTACGTCCGCGAGCTCGGTCAGCTCGAGGCCAGGCCGATTGCCAGCACCGGGAACGCCGTTAATCCCTTCTTTTCCCCGGACGGACAATGGGTCGGCTTCGCGACCGCGAACAAGCTGAAGAAGGTGGCGCTGGCCGGCGGCGCACCGATCTCGATCGCCGATGCCTTCAACAATCGCGGCGCCGCGTGGGGCCCCAACGACACCGTCGTCTTCAACGTGTCGAACGCCACCGGCCTCTCCCTGGTGGCCGCGGGCGGCGGTACCCCGGCCATGCTCACCACCCTCGATTCGGCCCGGCAGGAGATCAGCCATCGCTGGCCCGCGATGCTGCCGGGGGGGAAAGCGGCGCTGTTCACGATCTGGCGGTCCACCTCGGAGAATCCGATCGAGATCGCGGTGGTGTCCCTGGAGACTCACCAGGTCAAGCGGCTCATTGCCGGGGGAACCCACCCCCAGTACGTCCCGACCGGGCACCTGGTCTATGGCACACTGGACGGCGCGCTGCTGGCCGTGCCGTTCGACCTCAAGCGCCTCGAGGTTACCGGGGCACCGGTGTCGATTCTCCAGGGAGTCCTGGCGAAGGCGTCCAGCGGCAACAGCGACTATGCCGTCTCCCCCGCCGGCACCCTGGCCTATGTGTCCGGCAAGGTCGCCACGGCCACCCTGACTCTGGTCGATCGGGCCGGCAAGGAACAGCTCCTCGGCGCCCCGCTCTCCAATCCCGAATCCCCCCGGGTGTCGCCGGACGGCCAGCGCATTACCCTGGACCAGGCTGCTGCCGGGACCGCGTTCGATGTCTGGATCTATGGCATCAGGGCGTCCACCCTGACCCGCTTCACGTTTGGTGGCAATGCGCGCTACCCTAGTTGGGCGCCGGACGGCCGGCAAATCCTGTTTTCCTCGGACGCACCGCCCGCCCGAATCCGGAGCCTGTTTCTCAAGCCAGCGGACGGCAGCGGCGAGGCGAGCCTGCTGGTGACTCGTCCCGATCAGATCTTCGACGGAGTCCTTTCCTCGGACGGGCGCTACCTGGTCTACCGGGAAATCAGGAGCCAGACCGGGAACATGGATCTCACCGCCCTTCGCCTTGGTGGCGACACCACGCCCCTGCCGATCGTCACCACGCCATTCAACGAACGATCGCCCACGCTGTCCCCCGACGGCCGCTGGCTCGCCTACACCTCGAACGAGTCGGGGCGCGACGAGGTGTATGTCCGGGCCTTCCCCGGGCCCGGGGGCCGGTGGCAGGTATCCAGCGAAGGCGGCTCCGAGCCACTGTGGAGCCCCAAGGGGGGCGAGCTGTTCTACCGCTCGAGCGAGCAATTCATCAGCGTGCCGGTCCAGACCTCGCCGGCGTTCGCGGCGGGCAATCCGAAGGTCCTGTTCAGCGGGCGCTACCTGGCCAACAACAACCACACCAATTACGACATCGAGCCGGATGGTCGCCGCTTCGTGGTCCTCAAGTCGGGCAACGAGCACGCCGATCTGGTCGTGGTGCTCAACTGGTTCCAGGAGCTGCGGCAGCGGGTCGGGAAGTGAGGGCGGCCCGAGGCTCGGCAGGCATGCGGCCGCCCGAATACGGCAGTCATTGCGAGCGCCCGCACGGGCGCGAAGCAATCCCTGGCAAGGCGGATAACGGCAGTCATTGCGAGCAGCCGCAGGCTGCGAAGCAATCCCGCCGGTCACACACCGGACCCGTTGAGCGCGCTGCCATTCTCCACCGGATTGCTTCGGGGGCTTCCCTCGCTCCGCTCGGGACAAGCCGCCCCCTCGCTATGACTGGCTTCTGGATGACGGCAGTCATTGCGAGCGGCCGCAGGCCGCGAAGCAATCCCGTCAGGCATTCGCCGGGCCCCTTGAGCACGGTGCTAGCCCCACCGGGTCCCTTGAGTCCGCCGACGATCTCTTCCCGGCGGCGGCAGTGAGGCTCAGGCCACACTGGCGCAATGCCGGACTGACCGGTCTATTCGGGTGAGCCGAGTTCCCCTATTTCCCGCCATGTCGCGCACTCCGGAGAGCCTCTCTCACCTGGGC
>CALMOP010000147.1 GCA_937871775.1 uncultured Gemmatimonadota bacterium
GCATCGCGCGCAATTATCCCCAGTCGCTGTTGCTGATTCTGCTGGTGGACGAGCGACCCGAGGAAGTCACCGAGATGGAGATGATCGGCTACGGGGAGGTCGTGGCTTCCAGCTTCGACTTCCCGGCCGAGCGGCATGTGGCGGTCGCGGAGCTGACGCTGGAGCGGGCCCGGCGCCGGGTGGAGCAGGGTGAGGATGTGGTGCTGATTCTCGACTCGATTACCCGGCTGGCGCGGGCCTACAATACGGTGGAGCGCGGCACCGGTCGGACCATGACCGGCGGGCTGGATTCCTCCGCCCTGGAAAAGCCGAAGCGGTTCCTGGGGAGCGCTCGCAAGATCGACCAGCAGAAGGGTGGCGGCTCCCTGACCATCATCGCCACCGCGCTGATCGATACCGGCTCGAAGATGGATCAGGTGATCTACGAGGAGTTCAAGGGAACCGGCAACAGCGAACTCACCCTGAGCCGGGAGCTGGCGGATCGACGGATCTTCCCGGCCATTGACCTCAAGGCCAGCGGCACCCGCCGGGAAGAGTTGCTCCTGCCGCCGGATCAGCTGCGGGTCGCCCAGACCCTCCGCAACCGACTGGCACCCATGGCAGCGGCCGACGCCCTGGAGCAGGTCCTGGTGCTCATGCGGCGTTCGGTGACGAACTCGGCTCTCGTGGGTCAGCCAGGCTGAGCCGGGGAGCCGGGACATCCTCCGGCGCCGCCTCGAGCAGGGCCGGATCCGGCTGGGCTGGCTGGGCATGCTCGGCGGCCAGTTCCGACCCTGCCAGGGACGCCTTGACCCGCTGCATCACTGTCTGGGCACCGCCCAGCGGCATCGAGAAGGCCTGCAGGTACTCCTCCACCGCGCGCTGCGGTGAAATCTGCCCACCCAGCATGTTGGCGAAGTCCTGCGCGATCCTGACGTGAGTTGCCAGCACCGCCTCACCGGCCCGTGCCCCGACCATCCGCGCCAGTTCGAGGGTCCGCTCGCTGTACGCCCGCCGGTACTGGATCAGCTTCAACACCAGATCGAGTCGAAGCAGGCGGGTTCCCCGGAGAGTGGGCAGGGGTGCCCGGGCCGGCAGGCAATCCAGCTCCAGCGTCGCCAGGGTTCGGGTCCGCACCGGCTCCTGCATGGCCTCCGCGACCGGCACCACCACGAAATACAGCTCCAGCGCCTCGAGAGCGGAGACCCGGCTGGCGAACTCCCAGATGAATTGCTGCGCCTGTTCCCGATGCGACTCGATCAGGGACTCCCAGGCAATGGCGTAGGCCACCCGCACGTGAGGGCGGAGGGCACGGGGGAATTGTCTGACCGACATGAGGCTAGGGACCGACACGGAGGCGCTCCTCGGCACTGTCGGGTTTTTTGACGATCCTCCCAACCCCGGCAAATCCAAGCTAAGATCGCGCCAAGCCGGCGCAATGGCCCAGCGCACCAGGCGATCGAATCCGGGGTTGCCACTGGCTGGCTATGGCCATTGTAAGACATTGTAGAGCAATGTGTTACGCAGCTTTGATCGAGGAGCCGCCGAGCTGCGCCCCCACCCCATCGGAAGTCGACTCTGTGGCGCTGGCCCCTCGGCTGGCACCGGGATTGTCGCCCGGGCCAACCAGGGGCCTCCGCTTTCCGCGCAGGGTCAGTCGAGTCGCATGGCGGTCAGCAGCCGCCGAAAGCGCGGGTCGTCCCGGATCGGATCGAACAGCGGATCGCTGCGCAGGTAGACCAGCCAGCCGCGCCGCTCGACGTGGGCCCGCTCCAGGGCCGTGAAGGCCTGGTCGGGGTCCCCCAGCGCGATGTGCAGCTTGGCGAGGTCACTGGGCGAGACATAGCGCCGTTGCCCCAGCTCCATGATGCTGGCGGCGATCGCCCGGGCCTCATCGGGGCGACCCGCTTTCATCGCGACCCGGGCCTGGGTCACCATGACGTGGCTGTCCTCCGGAGAGTACAGCAGGGCCTCCCGCAGGACCCGGGCAGCCTCTTCGTACCGCCCGGCCTGCTCTTCGGCGATGCCCAGGGTGGACAGCGTTTCCGGCGCTTCGGGATTCATGACCAGCGCGCGCTCCAGCACCTCCCGGCCGAGGTCGGGGCGGCGGGCGATGCAGTGGAGCCATCCCAGGGTCCGGCGGATGGACACCGATGCGGGGTCGATTTCCACCGCCCGTTGCCCCTCGAGCACGCTCTCCGGAACCCGGCCCATCGCGGCCAGATACCAGGAGTGCCACTGGCGCGCGGTGGCGTACTGGGGGTTCAGCTCGATCGCCCGCCGGAACTCTCGCCCGGCCCGGTCCCAGTCCCAATCGTGGATGAAGGTGACCCAGGCCAGCGAGGTGTGCGCCTCGGCTAGGCTGTCGTCCAGTGCCAGGGCCCGTTCCGCCTCGGCGCGGGCCCGGCGCATGCCCTCGGTCACCGGGATGGCGCGGTAGTCCACCTCAAGGGCGTAGGCATCGGCCAGACCGGTGTAGGCGAGGGCGTACCCGGGGTCCTCCGCGATGGCCTGTTCGAACAACCGGGTCGCGTCCCGCAACCCCTCCGGGGTGCGGCGGTTCCAGGCGTAGCGCCCGCGGAGATAGAGATTGTAGGCCTTGAGACTGGCAGGCGACCGGCGGGGCGCCGGCTCCCCGATCGGGCCGAGCAGGTGGGCCCGCAGCCGGGCCACGATGGCGCGGGCCAGATCATCCTGCATGGCGAAGATGTCGTGGTCGTCCCGATCCCAACGTTCCGACCACAGCATCCGGCCCTCCCTGGCGTCGGTGAGCTGCGCGGTCACCCGGAGCCGAGACCCAGCCTTGCGCACGGTCCCCTCGAGCAGAATCGAGACCCCGAGCAGGGCGCCGATGGTCCGGGCGTCCTCCTGACGTCCCTTCAGGGCGAAGACCGAGGAGCGGGACGCGACCTGCAGTCCCGAAAGGTTGGCCAGTGCGTTGATCACCTCATCGGTGACTCCGTCGCTGATGTATTCCGTGTCCGGATCGGGGCTGGCATTGACGAAGGGCAGCACCGCGATGGCCTGACGCGCGTACTCGGCGCTTGCGGGCGCCAGCCCCGACAGCGGGGTCACCAGGGCGACCGCCAGATCGGCCATGGTGGGGTAGCGCGCCTCCGGAGCCTTGGAGAGAGCCCGGAGCAGCGACTGCTCCACGGCGAGCGGGACTTCCGGTCGGCGGGTACGGGGAGAGCGCGCCGGTTCGGTGGCGTGCCGGGCCATGGTCGCGCGGGGGGGGCTGCCGGTGAACGGCGGTTCGCCGGTGAGCATCTCGTAGATCACACAGGCGAGGCTGTACTGGTCGCTCCGCGCATCCAGCCCTGGGTCGCCGCTGGCCTGTTCGGGGCTCATATAGACAGGGGTACCCAGCGCCATCCCAGGCGCGGTGATGCTCCCCTCGGCGACGCAGGCTTCGGTGAGAGCCCGGGCCACCCCGAAATCGGCCACCAGCGGCTCGCCGTCCTGCAGCAGGATGTTCTCCGGTTTGATGTCGCGGTGCACCACCTGCTGCCGGTGGGCGTAGTCCAGCGCCCCGGCAACGGCCCGACCGATGCGCAGGGCGTGATCCACCGGCAGCCGCTGTTCGGCGCGGAGCCGGTCTCGGAGTGACCCGCCGGCCACCAGCGGCATGACGTAATAGAGCAGCGGGCCCTCGGGGCCCTCGAATTCGCCCGAGTCGTAGAGCGGGAGGATGTGCGGGTGGGCCAGCTGGGCGGCGAAGCGGACTTCCCTGAGGAATCGGTCGGCGTATTCCCGACTGCGAACCACCGGACCGTGCAGCACTTTGACCGCGACCGCCCGGCCGTGACGCCGGTCCAGGGCACGGTACACCACGGCCATGCCTCCACTTCCGATCGCCTCGGCGAGGTCGTAGCGGGCGCCGAGGTGCTCCCGGAGCGCCCCGATGGGGTCCACAGGACCGGAGGCCGGTTCGCTGCTCACGCCGGGAACCTACTATCCACGCGGTCCCGCCGCCGCTCCGGGCCCCGACCGGCGAAATGACCACAGGGGAGACGGGCCAGCATCGTTCCGTTGACGGTCGGTCGGGCCGTTCCGCGACAGGGGAAGGCCCTGGCAGAGAGGAGCTTCCCTAGTAGAACCGTTCGCCCCGCTCCGCCATCCGGACCAGGTTGGCCGCGGGGGCAAACCGGGCGCCAAACTGCTGCTCCAGGGCCCGGAGGCCCAGGACCACCGTGGCAGCGCCCAGATCATCCAGGTAGCGCAGTGGTCCGCCTCGAAACGGAGGGTAACCGATACCGAAGATCGCGCCGATATCGCCGTCGCGCGCCGACCGGATCACGCCCTCCCCGGTCGCCATCGCTGCCTCGTTGAGCATGCTGTACACCAGCCGCTGCTGGATCAGGTCGGTGTTGCCGGGAGTCCGGGGCCGCAATCCCATCAGGTCGTAGACCGCCTCGTCGGGCCCGGTCTTCTGGCCCTTGTGATACAGATAGAAGCCCTTGCCGTTCTTGCGGCCCTGGCGCTGGTCCGCCAGCATCTTGCCGATCAGGGGTGACGGCGCCAGCCGCTCCCCGAACGCCGCGTGCATCACCTTGGCCGCCTTGGCCGCCACATCGAGCCCGACCTCGTCGAGCAGGGTGATCGGGCCGACCGGGAACCCGAAGCGGGTCATCACCCGGTCGAGCACCTCCATCGGTACCCCTTCGGTCAACAGGTATCCGGCCTCGTTGAGATAGGGCGTCAGGATCCGGTTCACCCAGAAGCCGGGATGGTCGCGGACCACGATGACCGTCTTGCCGATCTTCCGCCCGAACTGGACCGCGGTCACGATGGTGTCGGGACTGGTCTGCTCGGTCGGGATGATCTCCAGCAGCGGCATCCGGTCCACCGGCGAGAAGAAATGCATCCCCAGCACCTGCGCCGGTCGGGCGGCCCCGGCGGCGATGTCGCCGATCGGGATGGTGGAGGTGTTGGTGGCGAAGATGGTTCCCGGATCGGTCGCGGCCTCGGTGTCGGCCAGCACCTTGCGCTTGACCTCGAGATCCTCGAACACCGCCTCGATCACCAGGTCGGTGCGCTGGAAGCCGTTGAAGTCATTGCCGCCAGAGAGCAACGCCGCCTGACGCTCGAACTCATAGCGGGTGATCCGGCGGCGCTTGAGCCGGTTGCTCAGGATGTCGGTCGCGGCCTTGAGGCCTTTTCCCACCCGGGCAAGGTCGGTGTCCTTGAGCCGCACACTCAGCTGGGCAGTGCTCACCGCGGTCCCGGCGATCCCGGCGCCCATGAACCCCGATCCCAGCACCGCGAGCCGATGAATCGGCCGGGCTGCGCCGCTCACACCCGGGGGCAGTCCGTCGTCCTTCTTGAGGGCCGTGGTGGCAAAGAAGATGCCGATCAGCTTGCGGGACACGTCGGTGGCGGCGAGTTCGCCGAACTTGCGGTGTTCTACCGCGAAGCCAATGGCGGGGCCCTGCTCCAGGCCGGCCCGGACCGCCTCCAGCGCGGCCAGAGGTGCGGGGTAGTGGCCCCCGCTCTTCCGCAGGGTGTCCTTCCGGGCCTTGTAGCAGACAAACCGGCGTCCCGGTTTGCTGCGATCGAAGATCCGTCCCAGCAGGCCGCTCCCCCGGGGCGCCCGAGTCGGCATGCCGGCGGTCGCGATCCGTTCGGCGGCCTTGCAGGCGGTATCCAGCAGGATGCTCTCGGGCACCAGCTCATCCACCAGCCCGAGCTTCCAGGCCTTGAGGCCGGGCTCGCTCTTGCCGGGCATGATGATCGCCAGCGCGGCCGACAGCCCGATCAGCCGGGGCAGCCGTTGGCAACCCCCGGCCCCGGGAATCAGGCCGAGCTGGACCTCTGGCAGGCCCAGCTGGGTCCTGGGATGATCGGTGGCCACCCGCCAATCACAGGCAAGCGCCAGCTCCAGGCCTCCGCCCAGACACGCCCCATGGATGGCGCATACCACCGGCTTGGGGTAGTCGTCCAGCCGTTGCAGCATCTCCTGCCCGTCCCGGGAGAGCCGCTCGAACTCTTCCTGCTTCGAGAGCCGCGTGAACTCTTCGATGTCGGCCCCGGCGATGAACACGTCCTTCTTGCCGGAGGTGATCACCAGCGCCTGCACCGCGGCATCGTGGCGCAGCCGGTCGAGGGTCTGCTCGAATTCGGCCTTCACGGCCGCGTTGAGCTTGTTGACCGGCTCACCGGGGAGATCCAGGGTGAGCACAGCCACGGCGCCGCGGCGGGAGACGGTTATGGCAGGCATGGCATCGGTTCCGCGTTGTGCGTTTGAGCGTTTGTGCGTGATGCGTTGTGCGTGATGCGCCATACGTCATGCGCCATGCGCCATGCGCAGTGAGTTCCGCGGCGTCGGAGCAGCGCGCACGCACCACGCAGCACCCACCACGCATCACGCCCACGCATCACACGGAACGCAGGACGACCTACACCCGCTCCAGCACCATCGCGAACCCCATGCCGCCCTGGGCGCAGATCGAAATCAGCCCGAACTGCACGTCCCGCTTCACCATTTCGTTGGCCAGGGTGGTGGCAATCCTGGCGCCGGTGGCCCCGAAGGGATGCCCGATCGCGATCGAGCCGCCGTGCACATTGGTCCGCTCCCAGTCCACTTCCCCCACCGGGACGGCGCGGCCCAGCTTCGCGGCCCAGGCTTTCGAGCCCCACGCCTCGACATTGGAGAGCACCTGGGAGGCGAACGCCTCGTGGATTTCCACCAGCCCCAGTTCCCGCCAGGTGATGCCGGCCCGGTCCAGGGCCAGGGGCACGGCATAGACCGGGCCCATCAGCAGCTGCCATCCCGGATCCACGGCCGCCACCGCGTAACTGCGGACCACCGCCAATGGCCGGTATCCCAGCGACCGGGCCCTGGCCTCCTCCATCATCAGGCAGACCGCGGCGCCGTCGGTCAGCGACGAGGCGTTGCCGGCCGTCACGGAGCCGTAGCGCCGGTCGAAGACCGGCTTGAGCTTGGCCAGGGCTTCGAGGGAGGTGTCACCGCGCACGATGTTGTCGGTGGTGACGACCTCATCCATCCCGCGGCCGCCGAACCAGGGCGCGATCTCCTCCGCCAGGCGGCCGCTGATGGTGGCGGCATGGGCACGCTGGTGGCTCATCAGGGCCAGCCGGTCCTGGGCCTCCCGGGTGATGCCATTCTCCTTCGCCATCTTCTCCGCCGACTGGCCCATCGACTGACCGGTGCTGGGCTCCGCAATGGCGGGCGACACCGGGATCAGGTGACTGGGCCGGACCCTGGCGAAGGCGGCCAGACGCTGGCCCAGGGTCCGGGCCTTGTTCACGTCCAGCAGGATCTGGGTGAACGGCTTGGAATGAAGGATCGGGATGTCGGAGAGGGACTCGACCCCGCCCGCCAGCACCACCTCGGCGTGGCCCAGCCGGATCTGATCGGCTCCGTAGCTGATGGCCTGCCCGGCCGAGGCGCAGGCCCGGTTGAGGCTCACCGCGGGGATGGTGCGCGGCAGCTGCGGCAGCAGGCTGACTTCCCGGGCGACGTTGGGTGCCAGCACCGAGGCCACTACCTGGCCGAAGGCCACCTCGGAGACCTCCCGGCCGTCGAGGGCGGTCCGTTCCAGCAGCTCCTGGGTCACCCGCCGGGCCAGTTGGACCGCGGTGAGGTCACGAAAGACGGTGCCGCTGCGAGCAAAGGGGGTACGAAGACCGGCGACAATCGCGGGGCGGCGGACACTCGACATGATTTATCTTTCGCGGCGGGACGGCGGGAGCGGGGTCACCGCTTCTGGGCGACCACGCTGGCCACTGCGCGGATCCGATTGTTCTCGACCGGCTCGAACACCTCGCGGCCGTGGACGGCTTCCAGCGGCGCCACCAGGGTGACCAGCTCGCTGGGCAGCAGCAGATGGTCATCATCCGTGGGACCCCAGCCCAGGGCCCGCTGCCACTTCAGGTAGGTCT
>CALMOP010000148.1 GCA_937871775.1 uncultured Gemmatimonadota bacterium
TCCCGAGCGCAGCGAGGGAAGCGCCCGAAGGATCTACTCCATCTGGCAGGGAGGCCCGGTGAGTAGATCCCTCGCGCGCTCGGGATGAAGTGGACAGGGATGAAGTGGTGGCGCATCTTGGGACCCCAGGCCCCACCGGTCGCGGCGCCTGACTTGTGCAGAGCTTCCCTAGTGCGTGGTGCCCCAGCTATCCCAGGTCAGCTGGCACCGGGTCTGGAAGAATTCCTCGGGGTGCCCTTCGCGGTCGAGCAGGGCATGCAGCATCTCGTGCCGCACCACCAGCTCGTTGTCGGCATAGTCGCCCGCGATGATGATCCGGACGCCCGCGTTGGAGTGGGTCCACAACCCGACCTTCTCACCCTCCGGGGTCTCGAAGCTGTGGGCGTCGGGGACCACGTACCACTCGATCCTGTTGAGCTGGCCGGTCTGGCCGGAGCAGGCTTCCGTCGCGGACCACCAGGCCTGGTACTCGGCCGGGACCGTGAGGCGCATGGCCCCATCGGGCAGCGGGGCCGGAGGGCCAAGGACGTCACATGCGCCGAGAAGGCCAACGAGGCCAAGGCAGCAGAGGGTTGATCTTGAAGCCGGCATGGGTACTTGCTCCCATGCCCGATAACACAAGCGCGTGATCCTGAACGGGCCCCGAGGGGCCGATTCCGTATCACGCTCCGCAGACTCCACCTTCGGCACCGAGCTATCTCTTGCGCCTGTGGCGCCCGAGACCTCTAGTTTTGCGGCCCCGGATCACTCCGGGTGTGCTCTTATCGGGCGGTTCGTGGTTCGGGTAAAATCAATTGTCCTTCGGTCGCCTACAACAGCGAGAACGGTGCCACGTGGTCAAGTGGGCCATTTCTAACTACTTTCCCTCTCCCGGCGGGGCCGCCCGGTTGTCGCGCGATGCGAAAACCCCGAGGTGCCGCCGCGACATTTCGCTCTGATCCCCTTGACGCCCGGGAGTTCCCGACGTTGCCGCGTGCCTGGTGGCCCCTCGCGATGGTGATTCCGGTCACCATCATCATCCGATCAGCTTCCCCCGCTCCCCCACCCCCGCCTGCGTTGGTGATCCTGATCACCATAGACCAGATGCGGCAGGACTACCTCACCCGCTTTGGCCCCTGGGAAGGCGGGTTTGCCACCCTGATGGAGAGCGGGGCCGTCTATCTCAACGGGCTTCAGGACCATGCCATTGCCGAGACGGCTCCCGGCCACGCCACCCTGCTCTCCGGGCGGCATCCCAGCCACACCGGGATCGCCACCAACGACCTCGGGGTCCGGGATCCGACCAGTCCCGTGCTGGGTGGCGATGGTCACGGCGCCTCGCCGCGGCGATTCGTGGGATCGACGCTGATCGACTGGCTCGGGAAGGGTCGCCCGGTACCACGTTTCCTCTCGGTGGCCCAGAAGGACCGGGCCGCGATTCTCCCGGTAGGGCGGAGTCGGGGGGAAGTGTACTGGTATGTGGCCGGACGATTCACGACCAGCAGCTACTACGCCGACTCGCTCCCCACCTGGCTCACAGGGTGGAATGCCCGGGGCGGCCCCGCCCGCCTCGCGGGTCAGTCGTGGTCGTTGATAGCGCCGGCCACAACCTATGCCGAGCTGGATCGCGAGCAGTGGGAGAATGGGGGCGAGGATGTCAGTTTTCCCCACCGGCTTCCGATGGACCCCGCGGAGGCGGTGCTCAAACTTGTCGAGACTCCCTGGATCGATTCGCTGACCCTCGACCTCGCCCTCGACGGCGCCCGGGCCCTCCAGTTGGGGCAGGGGAGCCGTACCGACCTGCTGCTGGTGGGTCTCTCCGGGACCGACCATATCGGCCACGCCTTCGGTCCTGACTCGCGTGAGATCCACGACCAGATGCTGCGTCTCGACCACTGGATCGGGTGGTTCCTCGACTCCCTGGCGGTCACCGTCCCGAGGCAGCGGACCGTGGTGGTGCTCACCGGCGATCACGGTGTCGTCAGCTTTCCGGAGTTCCTGGCTGTCCAACGACGGCCCGGTGGGCGGATTCCCCTGGGTCGGCTGGTCGGCGCAGTGAACCTCGAACTGGGGCGGCTCACTGGCGACTCCGATCTGCTTGACGACGAGGCGGGACTCATCTTCGCCGATACCGCCCGGCTCCGCGCTCTCCGGATCCGTCCCGAGAGTCTCGCGACCGCCCTCGCGCCCCGGGTGTGGCATCTGCCCGGGGTGGCCCAGGCCTGGACCCCGGCCACGCTGGGGAGCGCCCTCCCGGGCGATGTTCACGCCCGGCGCTGGAGCCAGAGCCTGCCCGCGACTCTCCCCTGGCTGGTCTGCGCGGTGGCCCAACCCGGGTATCAGTGGGGCGAGTCCCCCGGCTCGACCAACCACGGCACCACCAACGATGACGATGTCGATGTGCCCATCATCCTGCTGGGTCCCTGGTTCGTTGCCGGGGTCCACCCCGACACCGTGCGGACGGTCGACATCGCGCCCACGCTGGCCCGGGTCCTCGGCGTGAAGCCGGGGGAGCGGCTGGACGGCATTCCCATCAAGAGTGCCCTGCCGTGAGGCCCGATCCCGCCTTCCCGGCGCTGCCCTGCCTGCCCTGTCCACATCAGTCTGCCTGCTGCGCGTATGGGGTGACCGTGTCGGCCGAGGAGGCGGCCTCGCTCGCGGCTCGGCACGGCGAAGACAAGGTGTATCGCTCACGGTGGGGGGAGTGGCGTACCCGAGTCCGTCAGGGCCGCTGCATCTTTCTCCGGGACAACGAGTGCACCATTCACGACGACCCCAGCTATCCAGCGGTCTGCCGCGGTTTCCCCTGGGTCGACGCCGAGACCGGCGGCCCCTATGAATTCGAACAAACCATCTGTCCCGAGTTCCTGAGCCGGCCCGAACTGGTCCAGCTCGGAAAGGCCATGGTCCGATCGGGGGCGGCCGCCATGAATGCTCCCGGGTGAACCGGGTGACGGGCGACAGGGCGACGGGCGACAGGGCGACAGGGACACAGGACTGGCGTTCGTGGTGGCCGAAGAACTCCTTGCAGGAGGCGGTCGTGAAGCTTTCGCGTGGGCTGGTGCTGCTGTCATTCGGGCTGACGCTCGGTACCACCGGCGGTTCCAGCCAGGCGGTCGACCCGGCGCTGGCCCATGCCCGACGGCTGCTGGATCAGACCATTCTCATCGATGGCCACAACGACCTGCCCTGGGCCATACGCGCCAGCAAGGATGCCCCGCGGGATGTGATCGCCTACGATCTCCGCAGCCGCACCAGGGGGATGACCGACCTCCCCCGGCTGGCTCAGGGCCGGGTCGGGGCCCAGTTCTGGTCCATCTACGTGCCGGGAGAGATCCGGGACAGCGGCTATGCCCGGGTGCAGCTCGAACAGTTCGACATCGCCCGGCGAATGATCGCCCGCTATCCCGACCGGCTGGTGCTGGCCCTCGGGGCCGATGACATCGTCCGCGCCCACCGCGAGCACAAGATCGCCAGTCTGCTCGGGATGGAGGGGGGCCACGCCATCGAGAACTCCCTCGGCGCGCTGCGATCCTACTACGCACTCGGCGCCCGCTACCTCACCCTGACCCACAATGTCACCCTGGACTGGGCCGACGCCGCGCTCGACACCGCCCGGCACCAGGGACTGACAAGCTTCGGCCGCGAAGTGGTGCGGGAGATGAACCGGCTCGGGATGCTGGTCGACCTGTCCCACGTGTCGCCCTCGGTCATGAGCAATGTGCTCGACGTCGCCGAGGCACCGGTCATCTTTTCCCACTCCTCGGCGCGCGCCCTGGTCGATTACCCCCGCAACGTGCCCGACTCGATCCTGGCCCGGGTCCCGAGGAACGGCGGCGTGGTGATGGTGACCTTCGTGCCTTCCTTCGTATCCCGGGCGGTCGACTCGGCGGAGCGGACCAGCGACAGCGCGGTCGCGGCACTGACCCGAGACGTAGCCGACACCGCCGAGCGGCGCCGGATCTCCCGTGAATACCGCCAGGCCCATCCTGCGCCCCATGCCACCCTCGCCGACGTAGCCAGCCATATCGAACACGTGCGGCGGGTCGCCGGCATCGACCACGTCGGCATCGGCAGCGATTTCGACGGGATCGAGGCGGGCCCGGACGGGCTGGAGGACGTCTCCACCTTCCCGGCGCTGTTTGCCGAACTGATCCGACGGGGCTGGAGCGACGGGGACCTCAAGAAGCTGGCCGGGGAGAACCTGTTGCGGGCCCTGCGCCAGGCGGAAGCCACGGCGGCCCGGCTGCAGCGCGAGCGGCCGGCGTCGACGGCAACCATCGGGGGGCTCGACGGGAAGTAGGGGCTGGAGATGAGTGCCCAGGGCCCAGGGCCCAGTACCCTGGGCCAACTCACAGTCTCGCGAGATAATGGCACGCTCCAGCACGATTCTGGTCCGCGCCTCCGGGATCAGGCAACCATGCTTCTGGATGTCAAAACTGATTCGCTTCGAGCAGCTCGTGGTTTGGCAGCGTGCCCGGAAGCTGACATCCGAGATCTACCGTGCCAGCTCGTGCCCGCCCCTCAGCCGGGACTTCGGTTTGAAGGACCAGCTGCGACGCGCCGCGGTCTCGGTGATGTCCAACATCGCTGAGGGATTCGAGTCCAACAGCCTGGCAAACTTCATCCGCTTCCTGCGAATCGCCAAGGCTTCCGCAGCGGAAATCCGATGTCAGTTGTGCGTGACGGGGGATATGGGCCTACTCCCTCCGTCGCTCCAGGAATCCTTGATCGCCCAGGCAGAGGAAGTGAGTAGAATGCTGGGCGGGTTGATCAAATCACTTGATCGTCGCCTTCACGCCACCCGACGCCTGTGATCCCCCCTCCGCCGTGCTCCTTGGTCCGGTCGTTGGCCCACTGAACCCTGGGCACGCTGAGCCGTCACTGGGCCCTGGGCCCTGGGCACTGGGCACTGGGCACTTCCTACCTGCGCCGAAACCCAACGCTCCCACCGACGACAACCGCCGTCACCGCGAACCCAAACCACTGAATCGCGTAGTTCAGGTGCCCTCCGTCGTCCAGCAGCGGCGGGTCGTCGCGGCGCGGCAGCCGCGGCAGGGACGAATCAGGGGTCTGGAGAATCAGAACCCCGCGCACCGGGTACGGTAATCGGCGCCGGATGCTCCGGAGGTCCACCCGCCGCCAGGTGACCTGGCCGTCCACGTTCAGCGGCTGACCCTCCACTCCCGAGTCGGACAGGGGCAACGCCAGCCCTCGCACCAGCTGGACCCCGGGCTCGTGGAGCCCCGCCACGTTCACGAACCGCGCATCGGGCGACGTGACGTATCCCCGTAGCACCAGGATGGCGCTCTCTCCCGCGAATGGCCGCAGCGGGGTCACGATCCGCACCCCCGGCACCCCCTGCTCGCTCTGGTTCCGGAGCACCAGATCCGCCGCATGGTCGTAGCGGCCGGTCACCTCCACCCAGCGATTGGCGAGCGGCCCGGCGTCGGCCCTGCCGAGGTCGAGCCGAACCAGGGGTGCCCGCCGGGCGACCTCTATCGGGGCGTTGGCGGCGCGCCGCTCGCGGAGCCGGGAGAGCTGCCAGATCCCCAGCCGGGCAAACCCGGCCGCCAGGACCAGGGTCGCGAGGAAGAACAGCCGTCCGCGGGTGCGTGGAGTCATGGATCGGGGACAGTGGTGTCTGGGAGGGAGGACAATCGGTCGTAAGCCCGAGTCGGTATTGTCACGCTTAACCGCATGCTTCCTAATGACTTACACCACAGGGTGCGGTCCCGGTCTGGGGCTTGCGCAGGGCTGGGGGCTGAGCAGGCCACGTTGGTCAAAGATACCACAGCCGAGGGCGGTCGCGATGCCAAGGAACCTGCAGGTTCTCTGCGCGGCGCTGATGTTGGCGGGTGGCGCCGCCGGTGTCCTGGCTGCCCAGGAGGCGGCGGATACCACGGTCTCCGATTCCATTCCGGTCGATAGCCTCGATGTTGATTCCATCGGGGATGACTCCCTGCCCGAAGACACCCTCTCGGTTGGGCATCCGCTGCAGCGCCGGGGATCCGCCAACCCGTATCTGCGGGAAGTCCCGGCGGAGCCCGGTGGGCATCGGCGCGGTCCGTGGTTCCTCAGCGCCGGCCTGGGGGCGGGGAGCGAGCGGTTCGCCGAGCTGGGGGCACCCGGCCCGTATTCCTACGCTCGGGTGCGGCCGACCCTGAATCTCGCGCTCGGTGGAAGTGTCGGACAAAATCTGCGGCTGGGACTGGAGGCTTTCGCCTGGTTCAATCCCCTGCACGATGGCACCCTGGAATCGATCGCCACTCTGATGCTGGGTGCCCGGCTCTATCCGCTGGCGTCAACCGGATTCTATCTCCACGCCGCAGGTGGCATGGGACGCTACGCGCTGGAGAATTCCGGCGACTGTGGCTGCGATGACGTGATCCTGCAGGATTTCGGCGCGGCGTGGTCGGTCGGCGGCGGCCTTGAGCTGCCGGTCGGGCGGGGCCTCTGGTTTGGTCCCACGGTGGAGGTCCTGCGCATGAATGTCACGGGGCCCGGGGGCTACCAGGAACGGATCCTCAACGTTGGTCTCTCGCTCACCTTCGACGGTCGCGACTGAGGGAGCCGCACATGAACGGACGTCTGTTCGCCCCACTGCTGCTGGGCTCGGCCCTGGCGGTACCGGTTTCGGCCCGCGCCCAGCAGGATCATCCTTCGCATGGCAGCCCGGGGTTGCGCGAGGTTTCGGAGGCAGCGGCCCGGTCGCGGCACCATGGTTTCTGGCTTTCCGCCGGCCTGGGAGCCGGCGGCGAACGATTCGATGCCAATGACGGACTTGGCTGGAGTGACTCCAGGACCGGCGGCACCGGGTACGTTCGGCTCGGGGCGACCGTCAGCCCGAGCTTTCTGGTCGGGGCCGAGGTCCAGGGCTGGACCCGTGACTATTACTGGGAGGGTTATCATCGGACCCTGTCCAGCCTGCTGGCGATCGGGCAGTGGTACCCGGGCGGCGGCGCCAGCAACTTCTGGGTCCGGGGCGGACTCGGCTGGGCCCACGACGACCTGCAGCTCTACGGGGACGCCACCAGCAGCTCTGCCCTGGGCCAGGACGGGACGGCCTTCGTGCTCGGGCTCGGGTTCGACCTGCCGATGGGATCCAGGATCTCGGTGACCCCCCAGTTGGACTTCAACGCCCAGCACTACGATTCCCACCAGGAGCAGGTCCTGTCGCTCGGGCTGGGCATCACCTTTCACTAGGCCCCGAAGGGGTGACGGCGGCGCCTGGTAGGGGCGACCCAACGGGTCGCCCTTTACCATGTCCGCCGCCACCCCCCTTAGTAAGGGCGACCCAAAGGGTCGCCCTTTTACCGTGCCCCACCGCCACCCTGTTTGGGTAGCGAGACGCCCCCGAGCCTCACCCTGTTGCGGAGGTGCGACAACCCGGCCGGGGGCCCGCTTCCAGGTGCTGGCGCCGCAGTCACTTGGCCGGTACCATCTTGTCATCAGGGTCGGCATGCACCCTGCCACCAAGAGTTCAGTCTCCACCTCCGACGGTCCGTGCTTCGGGTCCCCGCAACGCCCTATCGGCTCGCCCTGGTTTGCTCCCTCTTCGCTGCCGCAGCCTGCGGCAGCGGGGACATCACGATTCCCCAGGACGGGCTTCCGGCGCACATCACCCTGGTCTCGGGGGATGGGCAGAGCGGAACCGTCGGCCAGCCGGTCGCTGACTCCCTGATCGTCCGGGTGACCGACTCGAAGGATCGGCCGGTAAAGGACCAGCTGGTCGGGTTCGTGATGACCGCGGGCGGGACCGTCGGGCTGCTGATCCCCGACACCCTCATGACCGATGCCGATGGTCGGGCGCGGGCGCTGTGGCAGCTGGGGGAGGTGGCCGGGGCCCAGAAGGTCGAGGCGCGGGTGGTCGCGCGCGGGCACCCCGGAACCCTCGCCGCGGAGTTCACGGCCACCGC